>JANNAO010000422.1:0-13329 GCA_031384405.1 Verrucomicrobiota bacterium
GTCACTTCGTGCGCGCCGTCATCTGGCTGGCGGAAACCGGCGCGCACGGAGTGACGCGTCCTACCTGTTCCCGGAACTGTGCTAGTTTGTTTCAAGCGGTGCAAAGCGTAGAAAGTTTCTGCCGATGAAGAAAAGAAAAACGGCGGTCAACGCATTCGCTGGCCGCCGTTTGTGTAATTCAGCGCTTAGGGATGATTGTGGTTGCGACCATTATGTGGGGTGCCGCCGTAAGGGAACACCTTGTTGTAACCCGAGTCGTTAGCGCTTACGCCATCAATGCCATCGGCCACACGGATGACAAGCGGGCCGCGTAGGTCGCTGATGAGGGCGGTCACGGCGATGTCAATCACGTCGTCGCCGAACCGGCGACCATTCGGCCAGCCACCGGGAATCAGCCCGCCGTTGCCGAACGGGTCTTGAATCGCGCTTTGCAACACATCACCGCCGAAGATGCTCAGACGCGAGAAGCCAGCGTCGTCTGGATTCACAGGATGTCCCGCGCCGCTGCCAGCGACGCGCACCGGGCCGGTGGAAAGGTCCACCTTGATGAGATCAGGGATGAAGATGCCTGCGATGTCAGTGCGATTTGAAGTAATGGCCGGGCCACTGCCGCCGAAGACGAGAGCATTGATCAGCCCGGCGAGTTCGGGATTGAGCGCGTATTTCTTGAACAGCGCGGCATCTTTTGCGGGCGAAGTGCGGTTGTAACGATCTTTGTCCGCGATGGCGACGAGGGCTTCGCAGAACAACGGATTGCCCTGACGACCGACTTGAACCCACTCGCCAATATTGACGTCGTTGCTGTCACGGATCACCCGCACCTGACGGCGGCTGGTGGTGGCATAAACGCCGACGCTCTGTTGATCGCCGCCGAGTTCGCTGACCGGGATGACGAGGCTCAACAGGTGCATGTTGAAGCCGCCTTGCGAATCTTTTCCGGGGCTGCGCAGTTGTAGCAGATCGAAGATGGATTGGATGTCCCCGTAGAAACCGTCTTCGCGTTGACCGGCAAACGCGCGATAGCCGTTGGTATAAACAAACGTGCCCTGTTGCGTGTAGCGGTCAAACTCCGCGAACGTCGCGCGTCCGTCCTTGGCGGGATTTTCGCCGTTGTCGCCCTGATTGTAGAACGGGGTAGCGATGCCCTGATTGTTGGGCGGAACGATGCCAGTGCCAATGACCGTGCGGCGGCGGCGTTCATCGCAATAGATTGAGCGATCCACCTTGGTGATGGTGTAGGTCTGAACAAGATTTTGCGCGGAGTCGCCAATGTTTGTGACCACGCCAAGATAGGACTGAAGAATCGTGCCCTTGGTCTTGTATTCCGTCTTGAACTGGAACTGATAACTGTAGGTCGGCTTGCCAGCGGCAACGTCGTCGCCTGTGGCAAGGTGGATTTCGTAAAGGACGTTGTCGTCGAAGTTGTATTTGTTCGGCCCGATGCCTGGCTCTTGATGCGGATAAACGCCGAGCGCGGTGACGAGCACCTTCTGACCGGCGGCCAGGCGTACGAACGCGTAAACGTCCGTGGTGTTGGCCGCTGGATCGAGTGTGATCAACGGAGCGTCCATGTGACTTGAGGCGAAGGCTGATCCGCCGAGGCAGGCCGCCGCGAGGATCGCCGCGCAACTACGTGCGAGGGGAGTGTTTGTTTTCATAACTATTTTTCTGTTTTGTTTTTTTGTTTTCGCTTTCGTCAATAACCGGAAGCGGAAATCGGGGTCGCCCCGGATAGCGTTGAAGCGTCATCAGCGTCCGGGGTAATGGCGGCGAAACTGTCCGGCAGCCTGAGCAACAAGGCGCGCTCCGACGGCAGCAGCAGATCGCTCATCGCGACGGCGCGGGTGAACCAATGCTCCGCTTTGTCGGATTGACCGGCGCGCGATTCAATCATTGCCGCGTGGAAAAACAGCCGGGCGTCCTTCGTGCCCTCGGCCAGCGCGCGTTCGAGATGCGGACGCGCCTCGTCCAAGCGACCCGCCGCCGCCCACGCCCAAGCGAGCGCGTCGTGGGTGAAGACATCTTCGCGTTGTTTCAATTCCTGTTCGGCGAGGCGGACGGCGAGATCGGGGTTCTCGCCGCGTGTGGCGAGATAGAGTGAGAGCGTGCGCGGATCGGCGGCTTCACCACGAGTGGCGATTAAATTTTCTGCGGCGGCGGCTTCGGATTCGCGACCGGCGGCGCGCAAGGCTTCGGCCAGCGCCCATTGATATTCCGGCAGCGGATTTTGTTGCGCGGCATTTTGCAGATCGGTGATGGCGACATCGAAGTCGTCTTGTTGCAGCGCCATTTTCCCACGCAGCAATAGGCTAGGCGGATAATTAGGACGGAGTTCGAGCGCAGCTTCGCAGGCTTGCTGTGCCGCTTCAGTTTCGCCGGAGTGAAGTTGCAACGTCGCGAGCCGACTGTTGACCCACGCAGCGGAATCGGCATCGCGCGGGGAACTGGCACTGACGGCGGCCTGCATCATCTCAATGGCCCCGGCGAGATCGCCCGTGAGCCAGCGGACGTGCGCGATGCGCGAGAAGGATTGCAGGTCGGGGCGGAGATCAACCATCGTTTGATACGCGACAATGGCTTCCTTGAGGCGGCCTTGCTCCATCAACGAGTCGCCGAGCAGCGCAAAGTCAAAGGGCAGCCCGCGCTTCACCGTGAGTTCACGCGCGACGACCTCAGCCTCTTTGAAGCAATGCAGGCTTGCCAGAACGTGACCGCGTAGCAGCAACCCCTCGGCGCAACCGGGCGTTTCGGTTTCCAAAATGTTCGCGCACGCCTCAGCCAATTTGTAGAAGCCGTCGTCAAAACTTTCGTGCGCCTTGGCCACGTACGCCCAGCCGAGACGTTCGAGCGCGGCTTGACGATTGATGCCGCGCCGCACCTGCTCTTGGAATTTCCGTATCTCTTTGTCGGTTCGTCCTTCGCCTTCATGCGGCACGAGAACGAGTGCCAAGAAATCAATGGCTTCAGTTTGAACAAAGGCTTCGTCTGGCGGCGACGCCACCGGTGAAGTTGAAACAGCTTTGCGTTCGCAACCCGTCGCCAACAAACCGGCAATTGTCATCAGGAGAAATCCGTTCAGTGGTTTCATATTTCACGAGGAGTTACGCATCAGCGCGCCAGTCGGACGCAAAAAATATCTGAACGCGCGGAAAATTATTTTTGCATCCAATCCGTTCTGACATTCGTATAACCTCCCCAAGATGTGACGCACCGAACAGAACACGCCATGCACGAATCAGATTCCACCGCCAAACCATCGCTTCCGAAATTTGATGATTACTCCTTGTTGCGCGCCCTGCGCGAGAGACGGTCGCGTCGCGTCGGCTTGGGGATGAAAATTCCCGCCGGGCCGCTGGCTTTTGAGAGTCGGCACAAACCCAAGCCGCTGACGGAAGCGGAAGAAGCGGCGCTGGTGTTCGCGGCTTGCGGCATCACGGGTCATGCGCTGGCGGATTTGAACTACGCCAAAGACGGTGGCGGCAGCATCATGGCGGGATGGGTTGCGCGCACCATTGCGAGCGGTGATGGCTTACAAACGGTTTCTCTCGTCGTGACAAACAATGAAGCGACCTATCTCATCCGCAAACCGCGCGAGCTTCCGGCGAATGAAATCTCCAAACTGATTGAACTTGGCCAGCACGGTGAATTCACCGAGTTGTATTGGCGGTGTCGCGTGAAGATCAAAGATGGTCGCACCACCACGCCTGCCGAGCCGTTGTTCAACATCAATGCGAATCGTTGGGCATCGCACGCGCCCGGCACGAGTTATTTTCTGCCGGTGAACGATCTGACGTTCATGTACATCAACGGTCTGCTGGAGATTCTCAACGAACACACCGGCGCATTTATTCTCGACGAGCGAAACAATTTTCTCCCGGCAGGATTGGCGAAGTTTGCCAAGGATCGCGGCGGTCATCTGGAATGTGATCCGCACAAAGGCCGCGTCGCCACGGTGCGGCAGGTCGAACAGTTCGTGACGGAATTTGTGACTGCCGAGCAAGGGATGATGTTGCAGAATCTGGGTTTGATGGCGGAAGCGCTGGGTGTGGGTGGTTATCCAAATTTTGCCAATCACGAGTTCGCGTGGTTTCAGGCACTGGGCTTTCGGATGCAGGAAATGCCGGCGAATCGCTACGTCGGCGCGGGTTGGTTGCCGTCGCTCGCGATGAAATTGCTCAAGCGCAATCCAAGCATTCCCTATCCCGTCGGGCTGGAACGGAATGGCGAGGTTTTGTTGAAACCCTTCTGCCCGCCGTATTACGCCTCTATGACCGAGGCGGTGCGCGCAGTAGTGGACGCCAAGTTTGGCGCACAAGGTTTGTTTCGGAGCGCAGGCGCGGGCAGCGCATGGAGAGATTACAACGGCGTGGTGCAAACAGTCGCGCCGGTGAGCGAGGCGACCATCGCGGCGGTCACGGCGTATTGCGAATACCTTTGGGCGAGTTACGGACGTTTCCCGGTTTACATGCCGCCGTATCGCACGGTGCTGGGTTTTCAGGCCGCGCATCTGGACGCGGAGTTCTACGACAAGTTCTATCGCCCCGAAGCTCTGAGCGTGGCGCAGCGGAAGGATTTCACCCGGCAGACACAGGGTTGATTCCTTGTGTCACACCCGGCGCTTCTGCCTCAATCTTTGCTACAAATATTCCCGCAGAAATTTTCTTCAGAATTTCTGCATCCACTCACATCCGGCGCGCGTAACGCTATTGAACGGTGAAACCCAGTTGACCCGTGCGAGATCAAAAAGACGCTCGCCATCGTTCATAGTCGTAAACCAAAAACACATCAGACTCACATGAAACCGCTAAAAATCTCCCTCTGTATCGGCGCAGCCTGTTGCTTGTTCGGCACGGCGCAAACCAAAGCCGCCACGCTCCTCGGTTTGTTTGACAGCCTCGAAGGTCAGGGACTTTATGTCTTTGACTCGGGCAACTCTTGGTATGGCAGTTCGTTTTATCTCTCCGGCATCGGTGCGGGGGAAAAACTGCTCGCGATTGATGCGCGCCCGGCGAACGGCCAGGTCTATGCGTTGAGTTCAGGCAGTTCCATCTACACGATCAACCTCGGCTCAGGCGTTGCGACAAAAGTCGGCACGGGCTTCACCACGCTGTTGACCGGGACGCATTACGGATTTGATTTCAATCCGACGATTGATCGCATCCGCATCGTGGGCAACAACGGCCAAAACATCGTGGCCAATCCTACGAATGGTCTCGCGAACGTGGCCTCCACCGTGCCGGTGTTTTATGGCGCGGGCGATCCCAACAACGGTGCGACGCCCAACGTGGTGCATCACGCCTACAACAACAACTTCAACGGCGCGCTGACGAGTCAGTTGCGGGCGATTGACGTGGACCTCAACATTTTGGTCACGCAGGCGAACAATGCGGGAACGCTCGGCACGGTTGGGCCGCTGGGTTTCGATGCGACGCGCAATGGTGGTTTTGATGTGGATGCTGCGGGCACGGCTTGGTTTGCGAATGCGGACGGGCTGACAACATCCTCGCTCTACACGATCAACCTCGCCACCGGTGCTGGAACGCTCGTGGGACAATTGCCGTGCAACATCATGGGTTTGACGGCAATCAATCCGGCTTTAGTGCCTGAACCAAGTTCGCTCGCTTTGGTTGGTTTGGGTGGTTTGGCGCTGTTGCGCCGTCGCCGCTGAGAGCGCCGCACGATTAACGCAGTGAGAAGCGCCCCTCTCACCGCGTGTTCAAAAACGAAAAAGCAGATTGTTTTCAATCTGCCTTTTTGCTTTTACTCTGACTCTACAACTTATCGTTGCTGGATATTGGTTCGGCTTTTTCCTTCTTGTAGTGCCTCTTCGGAGTCCATCCTCGCGGTAATCGCTTGCCGAACGGCGCCTTAATTTTCTTCTTCTCGATCCCAACGATGAAAAGATGTTCTACCACCTGCCAAAACTCACTCTCACTAAGGTGCGACTTCATATCATTGATGATTCGCGCCTCTACCACTGCTTGAGAATGATCTTTAGGATCAATTAAATGTTCGAGTGACGGATACATGGAATTGCTATCATCCAAGTCTGGCCTTAACGGAATATCACTCAAATAGCCCCGCACATGACCGCTGTTGAGGCACTTGATAACAGCGTTCTTCTTTCTCGCCCCGCGACCATGCGTGCCAGTTGTGCACCACTTTTCCCATGCGGTAGGAATCTTGGGCGTTTTTGTTTTGGCGATAGTTTGCTCTACCGGCTTCGTATCCATGCAGCGATGAAAGCAGAACCGCGAATTCCATCAAGAAGGATTACCAAGACAACTATTTGAAGCCGACAGCCAAAAACTAAAAGCATTACGCCATCGCGAAGGCCACGAGCGGGTCATCCGTCGTGAGGACGGCAATCAGAGTGCAGCCTTCGACTGAATAATTCTCCTCGTGCTGCGAGCCCCCGTCGGCATGGTGGAAGTCTCCCGCGCCGAGGCGGCGATTGCCGATGTGGAGATCGCCGGTGAGGATGTAGAAATCTTCCGGGCCAGCGTTGATGTGCGCGGGATAACGCGCGCCAGCGTCGAGCTTGCCCATTAGCACTGCGTAGCCGCGATCCTTGTCCAGCGACAGGAGTTTGATGTAAGTGCCAGGGATGGGCAGTGCCTTCCAATCTTTTGCGCCGGGCGCATCAATGAAACTCAAGCCGGGAATTAGCGGCGGCAAAGATTTCTTCGCGGCTGGTTTGCCTGCATCCACGGATTCGATGCGCTGCAAAACTTTGTCGCGCAAGCCGGGTGGCAACGGTTGCGCGGGCGAACTCAAGGCGACCAGATCCGCCGCACGTTGCAACTCATGCACCAGTTGGCACAACTCCTCGTTCCCGCGCAGCTCGCGCTCGAACGCAGTTTGCTCCGCGTCAGGCAGCGCGCCCAAGGCGTAGAGGCTGGCTTGTTCTTGTTGTTGCTCGGTGATCATAGGTAGCCCTGCAAACTTTCGCGGAGCTTCATCATGCCACGCCGGATGCGGGCTTTGACCGTGCCCAAAGGTTCGTCCAACGTCGCGGCGATTTCAGCGTGCGTCAGGCCGCTGAAAAACGCCATCTCGATCACCCGGTGCTGATCGGCGGGAAGGTTGCCCACAGTGGAACGGATTTGCCCAACAGCTTCCTCGCCCAATTCCACAGAGGACGCGCCATCACTGGTGATCTCGAAATTTTCCTGGAACTGCTCGGCCAGCTTGCTGCGCCGTTGACGCGAGCGCAGCCGGTCAATGGAACGATTGCGTGTGATGCGCATGGCCCAAGTGAACGGCGAGCCGAGTGCGGCATCGAATGTCGCGGCCTTTTGCCAGATTTGAACGAATACGTCTTGCACAACTTCCTCAGCTTCGTGGGCATCCCCGAGGATGCGCGTGGCGGTTGAAAACAATGGAGCGGCTATCTGATCATAGAACTCGGCCAACGCTTGCCGGTCATTTGCGGCAATGCGTCGGAGCAATTGGACTTGAGATTCCTCAGCCGAGTTGGGGTCGAGCATACATAGCGGTGACTCACGTCGGGAATCGTCCCGGCGCGCACCAACACGGCCCAGCCTGCCGCGAACTCCTCGGCTTCACCAGTCACAAATTCCACTTTGATGATTTTCATATCCATAAGTAACAACGCTGTGGCCGCCCGTTTGGATGCAACCGGGGCGTGGTTTTGCGTGGATTGATAGCGGAACGGCGGCGGAAAATTACGGATTGGCGCAGTGTCAGAAGTTCATTCCGAGCGTGAGGCCGATGGTATGAACCTGAACTTCCGTGCGGCTGTTGGAGTATTCACCCGCTTGAAGCGCGCTCGTGCCGACGCTTTGGGAGGAGGGCAGGCTGTATTGGTAAGCAACGTCCACGAAGTAGCGTTCGTTCTTCCAACCCGCGCCCGCGCTGAGTTTGTGTTCCATGATAGCGGCGGTCAGCGGGGTCAACGTGCTATCGGGCACGGGACTGTTGCCGTAAGTGTAGCCACAGCGCAGGGCGACAGCATCTGTCGCTTGAAACTCCACGCCCGCGCGATAAACGAATTGATCTTCCCAGCGGAGCGGGACGATGTCGTAGATGTCTGAGCCAAGCACTCCGTTAAAATCCGGGTTGCTCCCGTTGTTCAGATAGATTTCCAATTCGTCGAAGGAGTCGGCCCAGTTGATCCAATCCACTTGGAACAATGCGCGAACACGATCGTGAACCTGCCATGAAAGGCCGAGTGAAGCCATTTGTGGCAAAACATTGTGAACTTCCGCATCGTAATGAAAGTCGGTCTGCCACGTATTGAACGGCGCACCCATGTTCGCAAGTTGCACGTCCGCATTTCCATTTGCATCACCTTTGCTGTTTATGTGAGTGGAGGTTTGATAGCTGAGACCCAAACTGGTTTTTTCACACGGACGATAGACAAGCCCGAACGTGCCGTTGACGCCAAAGCCGTCCGTTTTAAGATCGAGTAAAGTTTTGAAGCCGGGCAAAAAATTCTGGAAGACGTAAGGCGCGTGCAGTTGGTTTTGGTTGTATACCAAGCCCACCCCGGCGCCGAAGGAGAGTGACTCGGTGATTTCGACGCTTGCGGCAAATGCCGTCCGCAGCGCGGTGATCTCCGAACGATGTTCCTGAAATCCATAACTCGTTGTGCCGCCAAGGCCGCCGGGCGCATCTACATAATTCCATTCGCCGCCCAGTGCCGCGTCGGGAATGAAAGCAAAACCCAGCGTCACGGGAGTTGAGACAAGCGGGAAAGCAATCGCCGCTTCAGGCCACACACCGAAACCGTTATCAATGTCCGCATCCGTGTTGGCGACATTGGAGAATTTTCCATTTGCCATCGCGCCGCCAAGTCCGAATTGCAATTGCGGATTTTTCACCGCACTCAATCCGGCAGGGTTCGCCTGCATCGCTTCAAGTGCGGTATCAGGTTGTCCGACGGAAGTGCCGCCCAAGGCCAGCGCGCGTGCGCCCGCACCATCGCGATAGATTCCGCCGCCGTGACAAAGTCCTGCAGTCAGGAGAATCAAAGAAACAGGCAGAGTGATGAATCGAGAACTTTGAACGAATGAGATGCGGTCAGTTGTGGCAGGCAACATATACTTTTTATTGATGAACTTTGATAGCAAATGCTTCGCAATCAGGTCTTGATCAGGCCAAGGCGGAACAGCGATTGCTAAATCATCGGCAGATTCGTGAAACCATTGAACGATTGCCATAACATTTTGGTTCGGCTTGGGTGATTCATGAATGCTGGCTCAATCCGGGACAGGAATGTCTGACCCCGGCTCATGTTGCCAGCCATCGTGCCGATAAATTGATAACTGTGTCTGCCGCCAACGAAAATAAAATTGTTCCGCCAAGTCCGGTGGCTGCGCCCACTCCGGTGGAAAGCGATTTTTTCCTTCGACCCGAAGTAGCGAACGCCGAACAGGGTGCGGCTTGGCACAAAAAAATTCTCATCGGTCTGGATCAGTTGTGGCGGGCCGCGTTGCGACAGATCGCCAACACTGCGGAACGGTTTCTTCCGGTCGCCTGTCAGAACGACACCGAATTGACCCGCCGCGCCCGGCTCGTGGCGCGGTTCGGGATTCTGGGAGTCGTCTTTGGTGCGGTCTTCGGATTGTTCTACGGTTTGATCGGACACTTTTGGGGGGCGGGAATCGTGGCGGTTTGCAGTGCTGCGTTTGCTTTCATTCCGTGGCTGATGCGGCGCACTCAATCCATCCAACTCGCGGGCCATGCGCTGTGCGGGATTCTGATCGTGGGTTTTACCGCGTTATGTGGATGCGAAGGCGGGTCGGAAGGTCACGCCATCGCGTGGCTGGTCAGCGTGCCGTTGTGTGCGTTGCTGTTGGTTGGCCGCAAAGCCGCCGGGTCGTGGGCACTGATGTCATTTGTGGCGGGCGCGGGTGTGGTGGCGGCGAATTTCGCAGGTTACAAGATGCATCCCACCTACGACATGGCCTGGCATCCGGTGATGAATGCTGCTGGGTATCTTGCCCTGATCGTGTTCATGTTTCTGTTGGGCGTGATCTTTGAAAGCGGACGCGAGCGTGCTTTCGCCAAGATGAGCGAAGCCAATGCGAAGCTTGCGACTTCCAATAACAAACTCGCGCACTTGAATCAGGAGAAGAACGATTTCCTCGGCATCGCCGCACACGATCTTAAGAATCCGCTGACGGTGATCATCGGTTCGGCAGAATTGTTGAAGATGAATCTGCCGCCTGCGCAATCTGCCAAGCTATCGAGCAACATCCTCGGCGCGGGGCAGCGGATGTTGCAACTCATCAAAGACCTCCTGGACGCGAACGCGATCGAGCAAGGCAAGTTCACCTCGAATATCGCACCGTGCGATTTGCATGCGTTGGCGGCGGAATGTGCTGTCAACAATCAGATACACGCTTCCCGAAAGGAAATCGTCATCTGCACCGAAGGTGGTGAGGCTGTGTGGGGCCGTGCCGACCGCAATGCTGCGATGCAGATTCTCGACAATCTGATCTCCAACGCGGTCAAGTTTTCTCCCCTCAAATCCACCGTCTCGGTGACTGTGTCGGTTGAAGAAGGCTGCGTTTGTGTCCACGTCAAAGACCAAGGTCCAGGTCTGAGTGCGGAGGATCAAAAGAAACTGTTCGGCAAATTCACCCGCCTCACCGCACAGCCGACCGGAGGCGAATCGTCCACCGGGCTTGGGCTTTCCATCGTAAAGAAACTTGCCGAGGCGATGTCGGGCGCGGTTTTATGCAGCAGTATCTTAGGCGAAGGTGCGACCTTCACCCTGCGTTTACCTGCTTGCAAGGGGACTTTTGTTGATCGTGATTCAGCGGAAAGTTCCGCCGAGTTTGGAAGCGTATTAAAAAACAAATCCGAGAGCAAAGTTGCGGTGTGATTCCAAACGGATTGTGAACAACGCGCGATTGCCTGTGCTCGATGGTTTGTTTAGTTTGGGGGCGTGATGTTCCGGGATAAAATTTTTCGCGTGGTGCTGGCACTGGTTTGCGGGCTGGCATTGTGCGGCTGCAATCCGCCGGGGCAGGGCGTGGCGGATGAGGAGAAGGAGCCGCAGTTCCTGATCGGGCGCAGTCGCGTGAACGCGATGAATTTCGGGGGTGCAATCGAGGCGTTCGAGCAGGCGTTGGAGAAGAATCCGCAATCCGGCGCGGCGCATTTTGAGCTGGGCTGGTTGTATGCGGAGAAGGAAGCGGACGCAGCGGCGGCCATTTATCATTACCAGAAATATCTTAAACTGCGTCCCACTGCCGCCAACGGCGATACCATCAAGGAGCACATCTTCCGGTTGAAGCAGGAACTGGCGAAGGGCGTTCTGCCCGTGCCTGCGTCCAATGAGATGCAAAAACAACTGGAGCAGTTGGTGGATGAAAATCGGAAGCTGAACGAGGAGTTGATCCATTTGAAGTCCAGCGTGACGATCCCTTCGGCTGCCGCGAATCGCCCCATTGTGAATCCGCAGCCGTCTCGCACCACATCAACCGCCCAATCTACGCAAATGCGTGTCACTCCTCCGGCTCCGCCGCAGGATGCCACCCGGCAGGTTGCGTCTAGTGCCGCATCTCGGCGGCAACATCGCGTTCAAGCGGGGGAGACGCCTTCGTCCATCGCGCGCCGATACAATGTGAAGCTGGAATCGTTGCTCACGGCGAACCCGTCGCTAAACCCGCGCCGGTTGCAGGTGGGTCAAAGCTTGGCGATCCCGGGACGTTAAAATTCACCGCAGCAGGTTGAACAAACCCGCTGGGACGCTGTCTTAGAACAAACCAAAACGTTGGCGGTTCGAGAATCAAGCAGCCGGAATTGAGCGACATGGCGTGGAAAAATCGGGAACATTTGTTTGACAGAAATTGCGAAGTTCCTTAAACCTTTCTGCGAACGTCGTCTCCGGGTTGTAACAACCGAACCAATATCTATGAAAAAACTAGTTGTCTCCGTCGGAATAATCGCTTTGGGCAGCAGTGTCTTGCAGGCACTGGAGACTGGCGCGCTCAACGCCCAGCAATCCAAAAAGGCATGGAGTGTGTCTGCATCGTTGCGTGGATTCTACGATGACAACTTCAACTCGCAGTCTGGCACAAACAAGCAATCGTCCACTGGTATCGAAATCCGTCCGTCTGTGAATTTCGGTGTCGCTGGCGACCAAAGCTCGGTGAATGTGGGATATGATTTCACGGCTCGTTACTATGAGAAGGCGGTCAATGGAAAGTCGGACCGTTCTGATTTTACTCACCAGTTCAATGTTGATGCGACACATGCGTTCAGTGAACGCGTGCGCATCAATGCGAGTGAATCGTTCGTGGTTGGTCAAGAGCCCGATCTACAACGAGGAACGATTGATAATCCGCAACGCATTTCCGGCGACAACGTCCGCAATTATGCCAATGTCGGCCTGAATATTCAGGCGACGTCGCTTGTTGGGTTTGGTGTGAGTTATAACAATACTCTTGTGGATTACGAAGATGACTTGAACATCATCAGCCCTAACTCCACCCCCACAAATACGATCAGTCAATCGGCTCTGCTGGATCGTATTGAGCATAGCGTGAATCTGGATTCGCGTTGGACAATCAGTCCTCAGACGGTCGGTATTCTTGGTGTTCAAATTGCGCGCACAGAATTCACCCGCGAGAACGAGCTTATTGATTCGCGGTATATTGGTGCCAACACTAACGCCACTGTAACAAAGAGTTCAAATCGCGACAGCCGCAGCTTGGTGATTAACGGCGGCGTAGAACATGAGTTTAACAGTCAGCTTTCCGGATCGTTCCGTGTCGGTGGTCAGCGGACAGAATATCCGAATAAGGCGAACAGTGAGGCCAAGTGGACGCCGTGGGTGCAAGCGAGCCTTGATTACCAATATCAGGAACGAACCAAGTTGAGTGCTGGGTTCTCACATCAGCGCAGCGCGACAGATGTGGTCGCCGCGCAAACGAACTCCGCGAACACGGTTGATTTCGTATTGGACTCTAAGGTGTCATCTTTCTACGCCACCTTGTCGCATGAAATCGCGGCGCACCTGACGGGCAGTGCCAGTGCGCGGTATCAGAGTTCGACTTACAACGGCGGCAGCGTAGATGGACAAAAGGAAAACTTCCTCCTTCTTGGCTTGTCACTGGCCTATGAATTCAACCCAAATCTCGAAGGCAACATAGGTTACAACTTCGATGATTTGAGCAGTGATGCTCCGGGACGTAATTTTGCACGCAACAAGTTTTACGTCGGTGTGACAGCGAAGTACTAAGCATCGTATGCTTTTTCAGTCAGGGGCCGGGTTGTATCACTGGCCCCTATTTTTTTGAACTATGGACCCGTTAAAACAGCAGCCGCAGCAGGAATCACGACTTCACTTTC
>JANNAO010000438.1:0-2492 GCA_031384405.1 Verrucomicrobiota bacterium
AACAGGCGCGCCAGTAAGCTTCCTAACTCGCTTGACGAACAACACCGTATCTCCGCCAGAGTCGCAAGCGGGGGCAGTGCCTCAAGATGCGCCCATTGAGGCTGTCTCCACTGGAATTCTGGTCGGCGATAAGTCGCGCGCTTGCGGGATTCCACTTCGAGCAAAGGCTGGACAATTATTTCGGCCAGAATACAGTCGCACCCATGAACCGAGATAGACTGAAAAACTCAAGGTCTAGGTAGATGTTAGGCGGCTATGCGCACCGTCATTCAGAATCAGAGTTACACCACCCACAAGAACGGGTTCGACGCTGACAGCGCACTCGTTCTCGACTCCACGTTTGCCAGTTGCAACATCGAAGGCGCGATTCTGACAGACGCCGTCATGGTGCGTTGCCAGTTTACTTCGGTGAGTTTGTATTGGGCGCAGATGTTCCGGACGCTGTTTCTTGAGTGTTCTTTCGCCGATGTGGACTTCCGTGGAGCAAACATGGAGCAGTGCATGTTCGTGCGTTGCACGCTCAGTAGGTGTGATTTCTCGCGGGACAATCTTGGTGGAGAGACCGATTTGTCCGAGGTTGCCTTCACTGACTCTCAGCAGATAGATTGCAAACATGACGCCGCTTAATATCAGAATAGGCCGCAACCTTCCGCCATCTGTTTGACGCTTTCCTTCGGACGGAGTGCGGCTGTGTCAGAGACCAGCAGCAGCAGCGTGACAACGAGTGAGGCTTGAAAAAATCTCACGATCCACTTTGCGCTTGGTGGCTGTAGAGTCATCAAACCCTCGGACGTTTTTCCGGGCGGCAGGGATGCGCGCCCTCCACGGCAACCAAGGATGGTCGCCGCCACAGGTCACGGGGAGATTCTTGTCCCGGTTTCCCGGTCGAAGGTTTGTCGAGTCAGTGTTTTCAAACCGGTTCAAACAAAAAAGCCGCCCATGTCGGGCGGCTTTTGATTTTGATTCTGGAAAACCAACCACTCAGGCGGCGGTCTTCTTCTTGAACTTCGCTTTGATCGCCGTGGCTTTGCGCTTCAAGTAGGCGTTGGCGCGTTTCCGTTTGGTGGTCTTGTTTGTTTGTTGTCCCATATGAGTCTTTACTTTGCTGACGTGTTACGATTTCGTGTGACCACTATGGTAATTCGTCCGTCCCGATTCAATATCTATTTACTGCTCGCCACCGCGTTGCTGGTTGCCGTCGGATGTGAAACCGTTGCGTCCAAATCAAAAAATCAGATCGCCACCCTGCGCGTCCATCTCGAAGCCCCGAATCATCCGTCGGACATGACGGAAAAAGTTTCCGTGCTTCGTGCGTCGCCCATTACCGTCAAGATCGAGAAGACCGCTTTTCTCAATGAGACCGACATCGCCTCCGCGAAAGTGATCGAGAGTGGTGACGAGTTCATCCTCTCCATTCAACTCAATCAGATGGGGCAGCGTTTGCTCGAACAGTATTCTTCCGCCAACCCGCAACGCCGCTTCGCCATCCGCAGTCAATTCCGCCAGGGCACAAACGTCTTCGACCGCTGGCTCGCCGCGCCGCTCATCACGCGACGCGTCTCTGACGGCGTGCTTTCGTTCTCGGCTGATGCTGATCGAGAAGAGGCTGACATCATCGTGAAAGGTTGGAACAAGGCCGCTGGCTTCAAAGAACCCAAAAAGCCAAAAGCGGCTGACAAAGCGAAAGACGGAGGAGCGCAGTGAGTTGTTTTAGTTTCGTGCGCCTTTCCATCATCCAATTCGCCATTGCAGTCGGTTTTTTTGCCGCGCAAACCCTCGCTGCCGGGCCGTTCACTCTCCCCACCGCCAACCGCGCGATCTACGACGCCGATGGTGGCGGCGAGAAATTCTTCGTGCCTACCGTTGGCAAAACCTGGACGAGCGGATGTTTTGGTTGTGTCCGCACTGAAGGCTGGCAGATGCACGAGGGTCTCGACATCCGCAGCCTCCAACGCGACAAACGCGGCGAACCCACCGATCCCGTCAACGCCACCACCGACGGTACCGTCGCCTACATCAACCGCAAATCCTCGCTCTCCAATTACGGCAACTACATCATCCTGCGCCACACGATTGACGGCATCGAAGTCTATTCCAGCTACGCCCACTTGCGCGAAGTGCGTGAAGACTTGAAGCCCGGTTCACCCGTCAAGAGCGGTGAACAGATCGGTGTGCTGGGTCGCACTGCCAACACGCGCCAAGGCATCTCCAAAGATCGCGCTCACGTCCACTTCGAGTTGAACCTCTTCGTCAACGAACGCTTCGCCGCGTGGTATAAAAAAACTTATCCCAAACAACGCAACGATCACGGCCAGTGGAACGGCCAGAATTTTCTCGGCATTGATCCGCGCGCCATCCTGTTGGAACATCACGAACTAGGCGCAGGTTTCATCCTCGACAAGCTCCTGCAAAGTCAGCCGGAACTCTGCCGCGTGACGGTGCGCGATACCGACTTTCCCTGGCTCACCCGTTACGCGCCGCTCGTGAAATCA
>JANNAO010000465.1:0-6147 GCA_031384405.1 Verrucomicrobiota bacterium
CGTGACGCTCACCGACAAAATCAAAGCCGCCTGCGCTGCTCCACAGCCGCTCACGATCAGGCGCATTATCGCAGCAATCGCCGTCGCGCTCGTGGCGGATGGATTGCAGATTCCTTTTCAACTCGTACCGTTCGCGCCGTCAGTCATTGATGTGATCGCGATGGTGTTCACGATCTGGCTGCTGGGTTTTCATCTGCTGCTGCTGCCGACGTTCGCGTTAGAATTCATTCATGGATTGGACGTGTTGCCGACGTGGACAGGCTGCGTGCTGGCAGTGATCGCATTGAGGAAGCGCAGCCAAAACCAAACGCCGCCTCTGCCGCCTCCCGCCCACCCACCGTTGATGGAAACGTCGCAACGCGACGATTCGATCCCGCCGAAATCTTCTGACGCGCCATAAAAAACAGCGGCGCAGAGTGGTGTGACACACTCTGCGCCGCGCACGCTGCGCGCTGAAATGCGCGCTCGCGTCCCCTCTCCTTGGTGTCCGGCTTTCGCCGTGATCGGTGGGTGATGAAGACCGGCTGTCCCACAGCCGGGTACGTCTCCCTAAATTATTCCGCGCTCGACTCGAATTCTCCGGCGAGTCGTTGCAACTCGCTGTCGCGTTCGGTTTCGTTCGTGGTGGCGCATGGCAACAAAATGCCAAGCAGCGCGCCGTCGTCGCGTTTGAAGCAGTGCAACTCCCGGTTGCCGCCGCCAAGCGCAAGCGGGCGGAGAGCGACGAGCCTGCGGATTTCGCGGACGTGTTCGACGTCCACGCCATTGCTCGCGCAACCAATCACCTGCATGTCGCCCGCGCGATGCAGGATGTCTGCGAGCCGACGCTGCATGAACGCTGAGTCGTCCACGATCAACACCTTGGTGATGTAAAATGACTTTGCATGGCGGGCGCAGACAATGTGGGTATTGAAATCATGTCAGCGAATTTCAATACGTTGCTTGGGCAGAAAATCCGCCGAGCAGTTGATGATGAATGGACGTGAACGCGGACCCGTGGCGGCGGTGCGTGTCTGCGCGTTGTCGGCACGGATCACGGTGGCGGAGTGTTTCCGGTTCAACGGCGACGTAATCATCCGGATGATTGTGGTGTGAGTCATGGTGTTTCGTCCTTGTCCTCGTCCTCGAACTCCCATTCCCCGTCGAGGACGAGGACGAGGGATTGAAGTTCGTTTTTCATGAGGCTCGTGAGTTTATGGTTTGTTTCCCTCTGCCCGACCCTCTCCGCGACGGACGGGGAGAGGGCGGGTTGAGGTTGGAGCGACTCAGTTGTTCAAGTTGGTGAGCTTGAACTTTCTCAACTGCGTATTCAGTTCGCGGGCGATGCCGGCCAGCCTTTCCGTGGATGATTGGTCTGCACTGCGCCGACGCGGGCTTGATCGTGGGGCTGTAAAATTACGGAGTGTTTTGACAAAGCGACGCAGTGCAATCTGAGAATTGCGCTGCGTCGCCTGTTGCAACACGCGCAAGCGTGCGTGCCCTACCCTCCTTGGCGATTCAGCTTTCGCCGAAGTTTTCAAATACAGATAGGCCAAGTTACAAAGGCGTTGTTTTTGTATCGCAAACGCATCATTGATGGAACGCGACTTCACTTTGAAGTTTGCTGCTGGTCTCGTTAAAACTGCCGCTCTCCTCTGTGAACGTGGCAAACCAGCCGTCTAATTGACTGACGACGATTGAAGTGTCGTTGCAGATTTCGTCCAACGATCCTATGAATCTCGCGAGCGGAATCAGGTTATCATTGTTTTCATCCACTGGTTTTGATCTGGATTCGGCGATGATGGTTTCGTTTGGAGTATTATCGGCACATTCCTGCATCTGGCTGATTACTTCGCGGAGGCTTAATTTGCAGTTGTTGAGTTCTTCCTTGATCAGTGCCAGATCGAGAATCTTCATGTCCAACTGTGACCGGTTGACAATAAGCTCGTCGGTGAGTTTTCTGATGGTGTCTAGGTGAGAGGAGGCGGCAACATGAGTTTGTGGGTTGAAAGCTGAAGCAGGGAAAAAATCCGTCGGGTCAGCAGCGGGTTCAGCGATCTGTAAGAAACTGATGCTATCCATTGAGGAATCAACTGCCGCCATTGTGTCAGTCGAAGGACGTTTTGTGTATGGATGAACATTGCAAAACCAAGTCGTGTTGGTGTCGGGCAGGGGTTCAGCATGGGTTTGGGCGCGGCAATTGTCCACGGCATGGGATGCTTCTAGGAGCAGTCTGTCACAGGACATCTCAATTGTCCGCGTCCCGGGATCAACGAACGGTTTCAGGTTAAAATCGCCGCCTGCCATGTGCATTAGTCGGATGAAAGCATCCACGCCAGTTTTGGATCCTGCCTGCGCGTGGATGATGGATCCGTGTTTGATGAACACGCGACCGACCTGTTTATCTGACGAAATCTCCAGCACCGAGGATCGAGCGTTCAAACATTCCAGTTGGATGAGATCAGTGAGGCTGATCGTGCGGAGCAAACCGCGAAAGCCTTCTTGCGAGAAAATGAAAAGTTGGTTGAGTGCATGGAAAATGTCCTCAAACCCATTGGTCCGTTTGGGTTTGATGAGATACATATCCGCTCCAGATTGGAGGCATTCACCACGCTTGTTCTGATCAAGAAATGACGAGAGGACGGCTTTGCGGATATGAGGGTGCTTTTGATGGACGAGTTTCAAAAATTGCGCGCTTTCCACACCCGACATGCCAAGGTCAATTACGATCAAGTCCACTTCCTGAGTCTCAAGGATGGCAAATGCTTTCGATGCGTCTGGAGCGAACAAGAGTTCCCAGTTGGCGTGACTCCAAGCCGGCATCTTTGCACGCAACTTTCTTAGAAAACTGGGCGAATCATCTACGAAGAGAACTTGTTTCAGAGCGGTGAGTTTTGTGTTCATAAATATCTTTGACTGCTTTGAATGTTCAGCGAGCGGCGTAATTATTACCTGTGTGCTTTCTCGCTAAAGGCTGTTGTATGAAATGAGACGGAACGGCTGCCGACTTTGTGGAGGAAGGTGCGATAACGGTTGTGTCGGACTTTTTCGTCGTTAGCAGCGTTGGTCTGGAAATTTTTTGAAACCATGTCGTGTCGAAGGACTGCTTTGCATTGCAATCATTGGTTTTGTGAATCTCGACGAGATGGGGAGAAACCGTTGAGAGCGCGAGGCAAAGTTGTTCGATGTTTGCCGCGAGTTCCTTGAGCAGTTGCTTGCGGTTTTCCTCGGCGGTCTGCCAGGAGAAGAGAACGTTGTCCTTGTTGTCCATGATGAGGGTTTCCTTTGCGACGGGGGATTCGGGGTTGGGGAAAAAACGGGACGAAACAGCCGCCGCCCCGGTGGGGGGAAGATCGGCAGCCGTTTCGCCGGGCTGAGTTGTTGTTGTTGTTGGTAGGGTTGGCCCGGAAAAATTTTGAAATGACGCGGTGTTGATACGCTGGCTAGCGAAGTTGTTGTTGTTCATACGAGTTCAGTTGGCGCAACCCTTGAGAGCGTGGACGCCCGCGACACGTATGGCGCGGTCGCAGGCGGTGTCGTTCACGTCCGCGTTGGGAGCGGATGAAACAAACGACGTAAAATAAATTGTTCCGACAATTCTCATGTGATGGAAAATACTGCGGGCTTAAAAGAGCACCTCAATCCTTGGGCGACGCGTCGAATGACATGTCAATTTACCGAAGTGCGACTTCGGGGGAGGGATTAGCAGCGAGTTTGCCAACTAGGAAAAATTTTCCTAAAGCACTAGGCAAAATTTGCCGATAGAAGCGTGGCGCAGACTTGGCAGCTTTGAAAATCAGGGGTTTGCGCAGCGTGGAGTTTTTTCCTACCCGGCAAGAATGTCTTAGTTGGTCGCACCACACAGTTTTGAAAAGTGTCTCGTTTGCTCGTGCGATAAGACAATGAACACACCCGACGACGATCATTTCCGACACCGGCGATCAACAACCGGGACGGTTTTTAACAGACTCAAACGCCCTTCCCGATCGGTGACTAAAGATATGAGTCACCCCACACACTCATTTTGTCACCGGCTTCGGCATTGACATCAAACGCCGTTTCGCTACCGTCTCGCCCCTAATTTTGATTTAGAAACGATTTATGCCGAATACAAAGTCAGCCGAAAAGAGAATGCGCAGCAGCGCACGCAAACAATTGCATAACCGCTCCATCTCCTCCCGCCTCCGCCGCGTGGAAAAGGGATTCCGCGACACCATCATCGCCGGTAAGAAAGCCGACGCGAGCAAGACGTTGTCCGATACGCTCTCCACGATTGATAAAGCCGTGAAGTCCGGCGTCATCACCCGCGCCACGGCGAACCGCAAGAAGTCCCGCCTGACAATCGCGCTCAACCGCGCGAAGTAAGCCGGAGAAACATCTATTTCACGAAAGGGCGCGCTCGTCGCGCCCTTTTTCTTTTGATCGCCCGTTCTGATGACTTGTATTCGTTGGAAAAGTTGGCAACGTAAATGCGCAACCATGCGAACAACTCCGACCACCAACCACAGGTTTGCGCCAAGAGCTTTTACCCTGATCGAACTTCTCGTCGTCATCGCCATCATCGCGATTCTGGCGGCGATGTTGTTGCCTGCGCTGGCAAAGGCGAAACAGCGGGCTCACATGGCTGTTGATCTCGGCAACAACAAACAGATTGCACTCGCCGCCAACATGTACACCTCTGACAATCGAGAGTATCTGGCGAACTCCGGCTGGGGAATGGCGATGTCGAGTTGGGCCTACGGTGCAGCTATGCCTCCTAATCCTGGAACAACAATGGCCGCGTTCCAGTCTGCCTTAAACGGTCAACTCAACTACTTCCGGCAAAACCAGCTCCAGCCCTACATCAAGCCAGAGAAGATATTGATGTGTCCGTCAGACAGGGTGGATAACAGATTTCTTACCCGCGGAGTCTTGTTCACCAGCTATGTCTGGAACGGAGCTATCAATGGTTTTTCAGGTGCAAACTCTTTCAAGATCACTCAATTCAAACCCCTAAGCGTCTTGATGTGGGAAGCAGATGAAACCATCCCATTCTTTTTCAATGACAGCTCTAGCTTTCCGGATGAAGGCATCTCCGCCCGCCACGGCAAAGGTGCGACGATCACATTGTTTTCTGGAAGCACCGAGCGCATCGCCGTTAGGTCATGGTACAGCAATACGGAACAATTCGCAGGAGTTGCAGGTCAACGGGGTAATGGTATCACGCCGAATCTTATGCCCAATCGTGCATGGTGCAATCCGGGACATCCGCTAGGCCGTTACTAATAAAAACCACAACATTTTATCGCGTGAACAAAAAAACTACTCTGTCACCGGATTTACTCATTATGGGGCTTGCAGCATTGCTGATCGCTGGATGTGGAAAAAACGAATTGGAAACACCGGCACCCCAGCCTGTAGTTGAATCACAGCCTGCCGCGCCGACAATCCCAAACGTCCCAACGGCTGCACCAGCCTCATCTGCGTTGCCGGATACGCGCCTTGCCGAATCTCAGGCTGCGCTCAAGGCAAACGATTACGAGAAAGCTGCGAACGTGCTCCTTTCGCTGCAACAAACTCCCTTGAACGAACAACAAGCCGCTGCGATGACGGCCCAGATGAAACAACTCCAAGGCAGCCTTGCAAACGCGCTCGCATCGGGCGATCCCCGCGCCAAAGCAGCGGCAGCCCGATTGCGCCAATCAACTCCTCGGTAACGACGGGTTACTTCCCCGGAAAGAACAGCCGCGATTTCGCCAGCCCCATCTTTCCGAATCGGTACGCCAGCCCGGTCGAGAGACAGCCGAAGCCATACTTCACGCTGCGGCTGAAATTGATCGAGGACGCTTCGGCGAAATACTTCGTCGGGCAACTCACCTCGCCGATGGTGAATCCGTGCCAGACGATCTGCGCGAGCATCTGATTGTCGAACACGAAATCATCTGAGTTCGCGCTCAAGTCCAGCTTCTCCAAAATCTCCCGCGAGAACGCGCGATAGCCCGTGTGATATTCCGAGAGCTTCGCGCCGATCATCACATTCTCCACAAACGTCAGCCAGCGGTTCGCCACATATTTCCAGAGCGGCATTCCGCCTTTGAGCGAGTAACCGCCAAGGATGCGACTGCCAAGCACGCATGGATGAAGTCCGTTGGCGATCATCGAAACCAGCGCAGGCAAGAGCAGCGGCGT
>JANNAO010000467.1:0-9643 GCA_031384405.1 Verrucomicrobiota bacterium
CGACGCAAGCATGGGAACTAAGTTTTGAGGCCACTGCCGCATTGCGCCGTATGCGCCGCCGCCCCTCAATCGTCGCTGCCTGCTTCTCTCAAGCCGAACTCTGGCCCTGATGTCTTCCTATTATACGAGTCTCAATAATGATATAAAATCACCGACTGCAAAAGTGAGTTTCTTCCACGGCTTTGGAAATTCACGTTTGCGTTGATTTCTGCTTTCTCACATAGTTTCACCAGTATTGACATGAAAGTTTTTATAGACGGAAAATTTTACGACGAAAGCAAAGCTAAAGTGTCCGTGTTTGATCACGGATTGCTGTATGGCGACGGTGTGTTTGAAGGCATCCGCGCTTACAACGGTCGCGTGTTCAAACTCAAGGAACACATTGATCGCTTGTTCTACTCGGCCAAGGCGATTCTGATGACGTTGCCGATGTCGCATGCGGAGTTGATGAAGGCGACGGTGGACACCATTCGCAAAAATAAATTGCGCGACGGCTATGTGCGTCTCGTGGTGACGCGCGGCGTGGGAACGCTGGGATTGAATCCGCGCAGTTGCAAGAATCCTTCCGTCATCATTATCGCGGGAAAGATTCAGGTTTATCCGCCGGAACTTTACGCGAAGGGCATGGACATCGTGACCGTGCCGACGACGCGTAATCTGCACAGCGCTGTGAACCCGGCGATCAAGTCGCTCAACTATCTCAACAACATTCTCGCGAAGATCGAAGCGAACAACGCGGGTGTCGAGGAAGCGGTGATGTTGAACGCGGAAGGTTTCGTGGCGGAATGTACGGCGGACAATATTTTCATCATCAAGAATGGCGAGTTGATGACGCCGCCGCTGTCGGCTGGTGCGTTGTATGGAATCACGCGCGGCACGGTGATGGACATCGCATCGCATTCCGGCATCAAAGTTTCTGAACCGACATTGACGCGCTATGACTTGTTTAACGCGGACGAATGTTTCCTCACCGGCACCGGCGCGGAGATCATGCCAGTGGTGAAGATTGATGGACGCGTGATCGGTAGCGGCAAGCCGGGGTTGCTCACGCGCAAGTTGGTGGAGAAATACCACGCCTTGACGAACTCCACCGGCGAGCCGATATAACTTTAAGATTATGCTGTGCTGCATCTGCAAAGAAAAAAACGCCACAGTGCATCTCACCCAGATCGCGGGGGAGAAAATGCAAAAGGTGGACCTGTGCGAGGAGTGCGCCAAGACAAAGGGCGTGAATGATCAGACTGGATTCTCGCTCGCGGACTTGTTGCTTGGCTTGGGGGCATCGCAGGAACTGGAGCAATCCGTCGGCGGTGTGGACGCCAAATGTTCGCAATGCGGATTCACGCAGGCTGATTTCAAAAAATCCGGTCGGCTCGGTTGTTCGGAATGTTACGTGACGTTTGCGGAAGGCTTGGGCGGGTTGCTCAAGTCCATGCACAAAGGCACGAAGCACGTCGGCAAGGTGCCGGAAAATCTTCGCACCAAGCGCGACATCACTGAACAGTTGACGGCGTTGCAGAAAAAATTGAACAAGGCCATCGAAGCTGAAAACTTTGAGCAGGCGGCTCAGTTACGCGATGAGATCAAACAGGTGAATGCGCGGTTCACCACAGCGATGGTTTAAGTAATATGAACCTCGACGATTTTCTAATCTCAGCAGCCGACAGTGCCCATCGCAAGGGGCCGAATGATCGCATCGTGATGTCGAGTCGCGTGCGGTTGGCGCGCAACATCAAGGACGGCGCGTTTCCCGGTTGGGCGAAGAAGCCTGAGCGTGTGCGCGTGCTGGATGTCATTCGTCCGGCGGTGGAAAGTTTGCCGGAGATGAAGGGAGCGTTTTCTGAGACGATGGACAATCTCAGTGCGCTCGATAAACAGATTTTGGTGGAACGTCACTTGGTGAGTCGCGAGCACGCGGCGAAGAGCGCAGGCAGTGGACTGGTCATCAACACGGATGAAACGTTGTCGGTGATGATCAACGAGGAGGATCATCTGCGGATTCAGGCGTTGCGTCCGGGCTTGGCGATCCGTCAGGCGTGGCAGGCGATTGATCGGTTGGACTCGGAACTGGAGCGCAAGTTGACTTACGCGTTCAGCAACGAACTGGGTTATCTCACGGCTTGCCCGACGAATCTCGGCACGGGAATCCGCGTGAGCGCGATGTTGCATCTGCCGGGATTGGTTCTTGGTGAGCAGATCAACCCGATCATTCAGTCGGTGAACAAACTTGGTTTGGCGGTGCGCGGACTTTATGGCGAGGGCACCGAGGCGTTGGGCAATGTCTTCCAAGTGTCCAATCAAATGACGCTGGGCGAAGCGGAGACGAGCATCGTCGAGCGATTGGAAAAAGTTTTGGCGCAGATTATCGAACACGAAGAGAACGCGCGTGCCTCGTTGTTGGAGAAGAAACCCAAGACGATCTACAACCACATTGGTCGGGCGTATGGCATTCTGGCGAACTCGCACAGCATTTCCTCGAAGGAAACGATGAATTTGCTCTCGCTGCTGCGGTTGGGTGTGGAGGTTGGGTTGTTTCCCAAGACAGATGGCTCACTCGTGGACGAATTGTTCATCCTCACGCAGCCGGCACATTTGCAGAAGAAACACTCGGAGAAGCTATCCGCCGAGGAACGTGACCTGCTTCGAGCGGACATGTTGCGCGATAGATTAAAGCCCGTGAGCCGTCCGGTGACCAAGCCGGGAGGTTCAACCGCGCCCGAAATGGACAAGTCGGACAAATCATAGCAGCTTGCATTACGAATTATGAGCGATGAAGCCATGAATAATTTCACGCCGCGCGCGCAGCAGGTGCTCGCTCTCGCGCGCAAGGAAGCCGACCGCTTCAACCACAACTTCGTCGGCACCGAGCATCTTTTGCTGGGGTTGATCAAGTTGGGGCAGGGCGTCGCAGTCAACGTCCTTCAAAAGATGGGACTCGATCTCGAAACCGTCCGCATGGAAGTCGAGAAGCAAGTCGGCACCGGCCCGGATCAAAAGATGATCGGCAACATCCCTTACACGCCGCGCGTGAAAAAAGTTCTCGCGCTCGCATCGAAGGAGGCCAAGGCACTCAATCATACTTACGTCGGCACGGAACACATCCTCCTCGGATTACTCCGCGAAGGCGATGGTGTCGCGGCGAAGGTTCTCAAGAATCTCGAAGTGGACATCGAATTGACGCGCCAGGAAATCTTAAAGGAATTGGATCCGAACTTTGCCGCGCACGAAGAACAGGCAGCGGGTGAAAATCCGGAGAAGCCTGCTGCTCCGGGTGGCCCTGAAAAGAAAGGCGAAGTCAAAACACCGGCGCTCAAAGCATTCGGCCGTGACCTCACCGAAATTGCGCGCAAAGGCGACATGGACCCGGTCATCGGTCGCAAGAACGAGATCGAACGCGTCATCCAGATTCTTTGCCGCCGCACCAAGAATAATCCTGTGCTGCTCGGTGAAGCGGGCGTGGGTAAGACCGCCATCGTCGAAGGTCTCGCGCAGGAAATCGCCAAAGGCAATGTTCCTGAGTTGCTCCGCGAGAAGCGCGTCATCACGCTCGACCTCGCGCTCATGGTCGCGGGCACGAAGTATCGCGGCCAATTCGAGGAACGCATCAAGGCGGTGATGGATGAGATTCGTCGCGCCAAGAACATTATTATCTTCATTGACGAGTTGCATACCATCGTCGGCGCGGGTTCGGCGGAAGGTACGATGGACGCCTCGAACATCATCAAGCCCGCTCTGAGTCGCGGGGAGATGCAATGCGTCGGCGCAACCACGCTCAACGAGTATCGCAAATACATCGAGAAGGATGCTGCGCTTGAACGTCGTTTCCAATCTGTGCGGGTCGAAGCACCTTCGATAGATGACGCGATTGAAATCTTGAAAGGGCTTCGTCCGAAATACGAAGACCATCACAAGGCGGAGTTCACAGATGCTGCAGTGGAGGCGTCTGTCAAACTTTCGGATCGTTACATCACGGATCGTTTTCTGCCGGACAAGGCGATTGATCTCATGGATGAAGCCGGTTCGCGCGCACGCATCAGCACCATGACTCGTCCGCCGGAGGTGAAAGACATCGAAGTCGAGATCGAAGAGATCAAGGGCAAGAAGGAGAAGGCGATCAAGAATCAGGACTTTGAAGGCGCGGCGAACATGCGCGACAAAGAAAAGCAGACCAAGGAGAAGCTGGAGAAAATCATGACCGACTGGCGCACGGCTCGCGAAGAAAAGCGCGTCGTGGTCGGCGAGGAAGATATTTTGCATGTGGTTTCCAAGTGGACGGGCATTCCGCTTCAGCGCATGGGACAGGACGAGATGGCGCGCTTGATGGCTGTCGAGGGTGAGATGACAAAAGTCGTCGTCGGTCAGAAGGAAGGTGTTTCTGCGATCTGCAAAGCGTTACGCCGTTCACGCGCTGATCTGAAAGACCCGCGCCGTCCGATTGGGACGTTCCTCTTGCTCGGCCCGACGGGTGTGGGCAAAACGCTTTTGGCCAAGACGCTCGCGGAAAATATGTTTGGCGACTCGAAGTCGCTCATCCAACTCGACATGAGCGAGTACATGGAGAAGTTCAATGTGTCGCGTCTCGTGGGTTCGCCTCCGGGATATATCGGTCACGAAGAAGGTGGGCAATTGACCGAAGCCGTTCGGCGCAAACCTTACTCGGTGGTGCTGTTCGACGAGATCGAGAAAGCGCATCCTGATGTCTGGAACATGCTGTTGCAGATTCTTGAAGAAGGAAAGTTGACCGACAGCATGGGGCGCGTGGTGAACTTCCGAAACACGATCATCCTGATGACCTCGAACGTCGGCTCGGACACGATCAAGCGCGGCTCTACGCTCGGCTTCTCCACCATCTCTGATGAGTCCAGTTACGAAAAGATGCGTGAACGCACCATGGAAGAGGCCAAGAAAACGTTCCGTCCTGAATTCCTGAATCGCTTGGATGACGCGATTGTGTTCCGCACGATGACCAAGCCGGACTTGATCCAGATTCTCGATCTGGAAATCGCGAAGGTTGTGAATCGTCTCAAGGGCAAGAATCTCAAACTGGAACTCGATGAGGCTGCAAAGGACTTGCTCGTGGAGAAAGGTTACGACCCTCAATACGGTGCTCGTCCGATGCGTCGCGCCGTGGAGCGCTATCTCGAAGACCCGTTGGCGGAGGAAATCCTTCGTGGACATCTGCACGAGGTCGAGCCGATCCGAGTCAGCAGCGACAAGGAGAAGCTGACATTCACTCAGAGCGCGCCCGCCGCCGGAGCGTTGTCGAGTTGACGAGAACCTGAATCTTCAAACGCCAGTCGCGCTCTGCGGCTGGCGTTTTTGTTTGAACCTGGAGCTTTACTGGAAATGCAAAACCTGAGAGAGTCAGACCGTGATCATGTGGAGTCGTAACGCGGCGGCGTTGGTAATGGCTGCCGCCTTTTATTTGCCGGCATTCGCCGGTGGCAGTGGCTTGAACGTGGCGGTGGTCGTCAATCAGAACAGCACCAACTCCGTCCAACTTGGGAATTACTACTGCGAGAAGCGCGGTGTGCCTCCACAGCATCTCATCCGAATCAATTGGACTGGCAGCAACATCACTTGGACGCGCGCGGAGTTTGAAACGATTCTGCGCTCATCACTCACGAATGCACTCAACAGCCGCGCACTCACCAACCAGATTGATTTCGTGGTCTTGTGCATGGACATCCCGTATCGGGTGACTGATACAACGGGTTCTTCGATTACCAGCGGCACCAACAGCACAACAGCCGCATTGTTTTACGGGTTTAAGCAGGATGGATGCAGTTCGTGTCCAGCCGGATTGCCCTCCTGCAATCTCGCACCCGGAAGCACGAATCTCTACGCAGGCAGCGAATCTGTTTTTCGACAGACGCCACCGATCAGCGCGAGCAGCAATTCTTGGCTGACGTTCATGCTCACGGCCACCAATCTCGGCAAGGCAAAGGCGTTGGTGGATTTGGGTGTAATCAGCGATGCCAGTTTTCCGACGCAACGCGTCTTTCTCACCAAGAGTTATGATGTCATACGAAATCTCCGTTACGCCCAGGCGGACAATGCTGTTCTGAATACCCGGCTGCGCGGCAACTACGACGTAACCAGAACCAACACCTACTTTGATTTTGGATTGGGGCAGATGCTTGGATTCCAGAACGGGGTTCAGCAATTTAACATGTACGGCTCGTATGTTCCCGGAGCCATGGCGGACAACCTGACTTCCTTCAGCGGCTATCTTTTTGAAGCGGTCGGGCACACCACGGCGATGGACTTCATCAATAAAGGTGCGACTGCGAGCTATGGCACGATCATCGAGCCGTGCGCATACCCTGATAAATTCCCTGTAGCACAAAACTATTTCTTTCAGTCGCGCGGGTTTTCCATTGGCGAGTGTTACTACCAAAGCGTGACCAATCCGTATCAAGGCATCATGGTGGGCGAACCGTTGGCCGCGCCGTTTGCGTCGGCTGTGAACGGAAGCTGGGCGGGATTGCCGGATGGCGCAGTGTTGACTGGCACGACAAACCTGAGCGTCCAGTTCACATCGGACTCACTGGCGCGACCCGTTCAACAGGTGGATTTGTTTCTCGACGGTCAGTGGTTGAACACCGTGAGCAACATTCCGCCGCGCCAGAACAACATCCTTTACGTGACGCTCAACGGTTCGCAGACCAATTACACCGTTCCGGCCAGCGCGACGCTCAAGACCGTGGCGAGCAATCTGGTGTTGCGACTCAACGGGAACTCCTACAGCAACGCCACAAAAATTGCCGCCTTCGCACACGGTGATCGCATTGAACTGCAAAATCTCAACATCGCGAATGTTGGAACGAATCTTCCCCTTGTCGTCAGCAATCATGTGGGATCGGCGACTGCGCTGAACACGTTCGTCAGCGCGACTGGCACAAACTTTCTGGATACCACCGCGTTCGGCTTGAGGAATTTCGTCATCACCAACACGGTCGCCAATGGAACGTGGCTGCAAATCGTGGTGACACGGACGAACGGCGCGGCAACGACCATCGCCGTCACCAACTCATCGGGCAACACGGACACCGCAGTGCTGATGCAGTCGTTGATGACCGCGATCAACACCAACGTTTCCCTGATGGGATCTGATGGAGTCATCGCGGCGGATTTGATCAATTACATTCCGTTCGGTTTGACGGGAGGAGAATTTAATCTTTTCGCGCGCAGTCCGGGTTGGACGGAGTCTCAGATACAGGCTGTGATAACGGATTCGGGACCACTGAACATCATCCCATCTGGAATTCAGCGACTGGATGAAAACATCAGTGACCTTCGCCAGCGCGCCCACCTTTACATCACTGCGGGTCTGACCAACTGGAATCTCACGGCTACGTTCAACACCACGACGAACGCTGACGGTTATCACGAACTGACCGCCGTGGCTTACGAAGGCAGTCACGTCAGAACCCAGAAACGCATCTCGCGCAATGTCCGCATCGCGAACAACGGATGGACTGCCGCGCTCACCTGTTTGATTGGCGGAACAAACACCGCGTTGGAAGCCACGCTGCAATTCCTCGTCACACAGACGACGAACAACATCACCAAGATTGAACTGTTCAGCACGGGCGGATCGATCGGGGCGTCGAACAACGTCAGCAGCGCAAACTTTTCCATTCCCGCAATGTATCTCGGTATCGGGCTGCATCCATTTTACGCCGTTGTCACCAAGAGCGACGGCAAACAATACCGCACGGAAACGAAATGGATTCGCATCGTCGGAACAGAGACGCCGTTCATCATCTCGGTCATCAATCCGATGCCGACTTTGGCGTGGCCTGCGACGGCGGGGCGCGGCTATCAGATTTTGAGCGCGACAAATATCACGAACGCATTCACGCTTCGCGGTGGAGTTACGCCGACCAATTCAAGCGCTCTCTGGTCTGAGACGAATAGTTCGTCCAAGGTGCGCTTCTATCGGGTCAAGACGCCGTAAGCCGTTTTGAACACCATGAACAAACCCGCACTCCAATCGTCCATGAGCATGATGAAAAAATATGTCTGCCGGTGCGCCGCGCTGCTTTGCCTCGCCGTGCTTTGCCTCGCAAGTTTGAATTCCTTCGCCGCAGGCACAAACAACCTGTTCTGGGATCGCGAGAATGAACGCGTGACGGCGGATGTGCGCGATTGGGAGCTTGTCCCCATGCTGGAGGAGGTCGCCGCGCAAAGTGGATGGAACATCTTTCTTGAGCCAGATTATCGCCACAAAGCCTCCGTGAAATTCAAAAGCCTGCCGCCGGGCGAGGCATTGCGACGGCTGTTGGGCGAAATGAATTTTGCCATGATGCCCCAGACGAACGGTCAGCAGCGGCTCTACGTTTTCCGCACGGCGATGGGGAATGCCACCCAGCAGATGCGCGCCTCGCGTCCTGCGCCTAAGCCTAAACGCATCACGAATGAACTCATCGTCCAAGTGAAGCCCGGCACGGATGTGGAGGCATTGGCGAAACAGCTCGGCGCGAAGATTGTCGGTCACATTCCAGAGTTGAACGCATACCGCCTGCGGTTTGATGACGAGGAGGCGGCTGAAGTTGCCCGCAAAAAACTTGAAGCCAATCCCGACGTGACGAGCGTTCAGAACAGTTACGACCTGGAACAGCCGTTGACGCCGCAAAATGTCGGAGGCATTGCGCCGCCGCAAAACAAACTGACGCTCAATCCACCCAAGCAGGACAAATGCAAGGTGGTCGTCGGTTTTGTTGACAGCCCGCTACCGAAACTCAGCCCCGATATGGAGCAGTTCATCAAGGAGCGCATCGCGGTGGCTGGAGAATCTTCCGCCAGCGACAGCCCCACGCATCAAGTGGCGATGGTCAATGCGTTCGTTCAAGCGATGCAGTCATCAGGCAAAGGCGATACCTCGGTTCAGATCGTTTCTGTGGATGTGTTCGGTGCGAGCAGTTCTGCCAACACGTTCAATGTTGCCGCCGGAATGATTGCGGCTGCAAATAAAGGCGCGACGGTCATCAACGCGAGTCTTGGTGGTTATGGCTACAGCCCGATCTTGTGTGATGCCATCCAGCAACTCGCCTCGCGCGGCATCCCGGTGTTTGCCGCCGTGGGAAATGACGCGAGCAAAGTTCCGTTCTACCCGGCGGGATGTCCCGGCGTCGTTTCGGTGACGTCAGTGGAACGGGGGAAAGTTGCGCCGTATGCGAATCAAGGCACACAGCCGGATGTGGGCGCGCCGGGGCAGGTGTTGTTCAATCATAATGGATTCGTCTATGGCTCGCGTGGAACTTCTGTGGCGTCCGCTGCGGCCACGGGCGTGGCGGCGGGACTTGCCGACGCGAACTGTGCGCCGTGGTCAACAGTCATTCCCGCAGTGCGAAAGGGGATGCCTGTTCCGTCCGGTCAGTGATCAGTGTGAGGAGATGCACGCCTTCGCGAAGACGATGGTATAGACAGCCACGCCGCCGATGAGCAACGCGGGCTTGCCCTGCATCAGCATCAGGATTCCAGCACCGAAAACGCCAGCGATCACCAAGTGGGCAGCCGTCACAAGAATCAATTTCATGCGCGCGATGATAATGATTTGGTCGGCGGGCGCAAGCAGGCGCATGGTCGCATGGTCGGACGGGTGTGATTAAAGACGGGTGAGGCTAATTCCAAAGGG
>JANNAO010000497.1:0-11189 GCA_031384405.1 Verrucomicrobiota bacterium
CCACCCCCCACCGGTTGGGGTGTTTGACCCCCCCTACCACCACACCGTGGCCCCCCCCCCCAAATTGTACTACCATTCTTCACTCACCACGGGCGGGGCCGCGCGTCGGCACCGACCGCGAGGGCGCGGTCGGTCACACGCGTGGCGCGTGTGCTCCCAGTGCATCACCCGAATGGGGTTATTGGCATTGCAGCCCGTGCGGGTTAATCTATCGCGTCTCATGATAAAACTATTCGCATCTGTCCGCGCGTCGCTGTTGTGTTTGTTCGCCGTTGTTGTCGTGTTCCCGTTTATTGGCTCGGCGCAAACCATCACTCTTCAGAAAGGATTGACGACGTACTCGACCCTTACCAACGGCAGCGTCGTCACGATGTCGGGCCGCTGCGAGTTGCATGTCACGTCCACGAGCGCGCCCATCACCAGTTGTCTCATCCATCTCAATTCTTCCGACGCGTGGTTCTTTCTCGACGGCATCAAGCCGTCGGTCGTGGTTTCAACTTATCTTTCCCAAGTGCGGATCAACGGCGCATTGGCGGTGGCGGACAGCAATTGTCGCGTGGTGCAATACGCGATGGGTACGGTGATCATCCCGCACGCGGCGAGCTTTCAACCGCTCCAAGCTTTCAGCGGCGCAAACTTTCTCGGCACGGCGCTCACTCTCAGTCAATACACCTATTACACCGACGCGGGTCTTGGTGCGTTGAACAACACCATCAGTTCGTTCCGGCTCAAGCGCGGTTACATGGCCACGTTCGCGCAGAACGCCAACGGCACTGGCGTCAGCAAAACCTATGTCGCACAGGACGGCGATCTCGATGTGAGCGTGCTGCCGTCGAACCTCGACGACTCGATCAGTTTCGTGCGTGTGTTCCCGTGGCGTTGGACGGGCAAGAAAGGTTGGTCGGGTGCGGTGGAAAATCTAGTGGACCCGAAGTGGAGTTACGATTGGGACAATGCCACCACATCCACGCGCGACACGGAATACGTTCCCATGCGGCACAACCTGAACTGGAACGCCTACGCCAACATCAACAACAAGCAGAACTCCACGCACGCCCTCGGCTTCAACGAACCCGACAAGGCCGATCAGGCGAACATGACCGTGGCGACGGCCATCGCGAACTGGCCGAACCTGCTCGCGTCGGGGCTGCGCCTTGGTTCGCCCGCGCCCAGCGATGCGGGATCGGGACTGACATGGCTCTACGATTTCATGTCGCAGGCGGACGCGCTGAACTACCGCGTAGATTATGTGGCGGTGCATTTTTACAAGTGCGGATGGACGGCGTCGCAGTATTACAACTGGCTGCTCGCCATTTATCAGACGACCGGTCGCCCCATCTGGATCACGGAGTTCAACAACGGTGCGAACTGGTGCGCGGGCACTCCGCCGACGCTTGCGGAGAATGACACGCGCATCGGCGAGTTCATTGACATGCTGGATAACGCGCCGTTCGTGGAGCGTTACGCGATCTTCAACTGGGTTGGCGCGACGCGCGAACTCGTCACCGGCGGCTCGCTGAATCCGGCGGGCGTGACCTATCGCGATAACGCCTCGCCGCTCGCATTTGTTCAACCGCCTCCGCCCGGTGGCACGCGCAGTCTGGTGCAACTTCCGTTCAACGGCGACGCGTTCGACAGTTCTGGTTACGGCAACAACGGCGTAATTATCGGCGCGCCTGCGTTCACCAACGGAGTGACGGGGCAGGGGATTGATCTCGATGGCGCGAGCGGCTACGTGCAATTGCCTGCGATCATCGGCGATAGTCTGGACTTTTCGTTCGCCGCGCGCGTGTTCTGGAACGGTGGCGCGCAGTGGCAACGCATCTTTGATTTCGGCAATGGCGTGAACCAATACATGTTCCTCTCGCCCAGTTCCGGCGGTAACACGTTGCGCTTCGCGATCAAGAACGGTGGCGCGGAGCAGATCGTTGAGACAACACAACTCGCGAGCAATCAATGGGTGCATCTGGCCTTCACGCTCGGCGGCGACAGCGCGAAACTTTTCGTCAACGGTGTGCAGGTGGTGATCAACAACGCAGTGACGATCAATCCCGTCAGCCTGAACACGACTGCGAATTATCTTGGCAAAAGCCAGTTCGCGGACCCGCTGTTCAACGGCAAACTTGAAGACGTGTTCGTCGCAGACTACGCGCTCTCGGCGGCGCAGGTCGCATCACTCGCCACGAATGTCGCGCCGCAATTCACCAACACGATCATCGCGCGTCCGAGCGCGACGCCGGGTTCGACTTACAGCGAGACCATCGCGGGTGCTGCCACTGATGCGAACGCAGGCGACACGTTGACTTACAGCAAGGCGAGCGGCCCCGCGTGGCTCGCCGTGGCTGCGAATGGCACGCTCACTGGCACGCCGTCGATCACAGACGCAGGCACGAACACGTTCACAGCGCTCGTTACCGACACTGCGGGCGCGAGCGACTTCGTGATCCTTACTGTTTTCGTCAACAACCAAGCCAGCCCCATCGCGCGCTACGAGTTTGATGGCAACACGCTTTCCAGTGTCGGCACGGTGCATGGCGTCGCGACCGGTTCGCCGCCGTACATCGCTGGTCATCTCGGTCAGGCGGTTGATCTCGATGGAACGAATCATTACGTCACGTTGCCTGCGGGAGTGGCGAACTCGGACGACATCACCATCGCGACCTGGGTGAACTGGGATGGCAGTTCGCAGTGGCAACGCATCTTTGATTTCGGCACGGGCACGAGCCAATACATGTTTCTCACGCCAAACTCTGGCGGCGGCACGATGCGTTTCGCCATCACAACGACAGGCGGTGGCGGTGAGCAGCAGCTTAATACAGGCGTGCTGCCCGTTGGTTCGTGGCGGCATCTCGTCGTCACTCTCAGTGGGAATATCGGGCGGCTTTATCACAACGGAACTTTGGTGGCGATCAATGCCGCGATGACGCTGAACCCTTCGAGTTTCAATCCCACGTTGAATTACATCGGCAAGAGTCAGTTTCCCGATCCGCTGTTCAACGGCAAGATTGATGGATTCCATATCTACAACTACGCACTCTCTGCCGCGCAAGTCGCGTCGCTCTATACCAATTCTCCACCGTCATTCACCACCGATCCTCTCACGCGCTCGAACGGGATTCCCGGAAAACTTTACGGCGGCACACTCGCGGGCAGCGCGACTGATCCGAACGGCGGAACGCTGACTTACAGCAAGGTGAGCGGCCCGGCGTGGTTGTCCGTGGCGAGCGACGGCACGCTCTCCGGTACGCCCGGCGCGGCGAACGTCGGCCCGAATGCAATCATGGTGCGCGTGACCGATCCGACGCCGATCAGCGACGACGCGACATTGCTCATCAACGTGACGCCCGGTTCGGACGTGATCGCGATTCTTGGGTTTGAAAACAGCGCAACGAACGCCACTGGTGTGAATCACGGCACGGCCAGCGGTGCGCCACTTTATGTTCCCGGCGTGAATGGACTCGCGATGAATTTCGACAGCACAAATGATTTCGTTTCATTGCCTGGCGGCATCATGAACGTGAACGACATCACCATCGCCACGCGTTTCCTTTGGGATGGCGGCACGACGTATCAACGCATCTTCGACTTCGGAAACAACACGACGCAATACATGTTCCTCACGCCGAACTCGGCGAGTGCCACGCTGCGTTTCGCCATCACCGCCACCGGCAACGGTGACGAACAGCGCGTCGAGACTACAGGTTTGCCGACGAACCAGTGGGCGCACGTCGCGGTAGTATTGGAAGCCAACAGCGGAAAACTTTACGTCAACGGCGCGCTCATGGCATCGAATGTCGTCACGCTCAATCCGTCCAGTTTCAATCCCGCGTTGAATTACATCGGTGACAGTCAGTTCGCGGCTGATCCGTTCTTCCGTGGAAAGATGGATGACTTCCACATCTATAATCGCGCGCTCACGGATTTTGAAATCGCCAACCTCGCCAATCCTGCGATTGACAGCGACGGCGACGGACATGCCGATAGTGCCGAGTCGAACGCGGACACCGACAGCGATCTCATCCCAAACCATCTCGATACCGACAGCGACAACGACGATCTGCCCGATAGTGCAGAGACATTCGCCGATACCGATGGCGACAGCATCCCAAACATCCGCGACCCGGACAGCGACAACGATGGATTGCCCGACGGCTGGGAATTTGCGAACGCGTTGAACCCTTTGAGCGCGGCTGATGCAAACACCGATCTCGATGGTGACGGTTTGTCCAACACAGCGGAATACATCGCCGCCACCGCGCCGAATGACGCGAATGATTTCTTCCAGCAAGCCGTGCAAGCGAGCAATCCGTTCGCGGTGTCCATCGCGGGCAAAGCAGGTCGCACGTACAAATTGTTTCGCGCTGCGACGCCCGATGCACTTCCAGGCCAGTGGGCACAGATCGCGACGACAGGCTCGCTGCCATCGAATCAGTTGGTGATCCTCACCGACCCGTCGCAGCCAGCAGACACCGCATTCTACCGGGCGACGGTGAGCGCGCCATGATTCCGGAGTGCGCCCGTCCCCGGGCGCAGCGATGCACGCACGCGCAGAGTTCCCGGCAGTTCTGAAGGCTTACGCACGCTCCACCTTGCTGTGCCCGAGGACGGGTACACTCCAGTCGCGCGTTGGCGGTTGGATTTCGCAAATTGGCGTTGTAGCTGACGCCCTGTTCCGGTTCACTGTGTCGCACCGAACGCACATGAAATTATATTCCCGTCTCTCGATGTTTTTCGCCGCTCTTGGCGTATCCCTCTGCATCAGTCACGCCGCAGACACCGCCACGCTCACCGTTGATACCGCAAAACCCGGGGCGCGGATCAATCCCGCGATGTGGGGAGTTTTCTTCGAGGACATCAACCTCGGCGCAGACGGCGGACTTTACGCGGAGTTGGTGAAGAATCGCGGGTTCGAGTTTCCCGAGGCGATGATGGGTTGGAGTAAACTCAGTCCGAGCAAAGCGCGCGGCACACTCGCCATTCGCGACGAGAAGCCATTCAACACAAAGAACCCGCACTACCTCCGCATCGAATCGCAGGGTAAAGATTTGTTCGGCGTCGCCAACGAAGGCTTTCGCGGCATCGGCGTGAAGAAGGGCGAGGCTTACAATTTCTCCGCGCAGATTCGCAACGTCAGTGGCAATGCAAAACTGCGGATCGAGTTATACAGTTCCGGCGGCGCGTTGCTCGACACGGTGCGCTTGGAAAATTTTTCTGGTGATTGGACGGGTCACTCCGCAGTCTTGAATCCCAAAGCCACCGATGCGAAAGCCAAACTTTACGTGCTGGTGGACGGCGCGGGCACGATTGATTTCGACATGATCTCATTGTTCCCGGCGAAGACGTGGAAGAATCGTCCCGGCGGTTTGCGCGCGGACATGGTGCAATGGCTTGCGGATATGAAGCCCGGCTTCTTGCGATTCCCCGGTGGCTGCATCGTGGAAGGCAGCGAACTAGACAAGCGTTATCAATGGAAGAAAACCATCGGACACGTTGCCGAACGCGAACTCCTGATCAACCGCTGGAACTACGAATTCGTTCACCGGCCTGCGCCGGATTATTTCCAATCGTTCGGTCTCGGTTTCTTCGAGTATTTCCAACTGTGCGAAGACATCGGTGCTGAACCCATGCCCATCGTGAGTTGCGGGCTTGCGTGTCAGTTCAATTCTGGTGAGCAATGCACGCCTGAAGAACTCAACACTTACATCCAGGACGCGATTGATCTCATCGAGTTCGCAAACGGACCCGTCACGAGCACTTGGGGTGCGAAGCGCGCTGCAATGGGTCATCCCGCGCCGTTCAACATGAAGATGATCGGCATCGGAAACGAGAATTGGCAGCAGCCCTACATCGAACGCTACGCAAAGTTTCACGCCGTGCTGAAGCAGAAACATCCTGAGATTCAACTCATCTCCAGTGCCGGGCCTGGGCCAGCCGATGACCATTTCAAATACGCTTGGCCGAAGTTGCGCGAACTCAAAGCCGACATCGTAGATGAACATTCTTACGCAAGGCCCGACTGGTTCTTCACCAACACGCATCGCTTCGACAGCTACGATCCCAAAGGCCCGAAGGTTTTCTTTGGTGAATATGCCGCGCAGAGCGACAAAGTTGTGAGCGTTCTCAACCGTAACAATCTTGAGTGCGCGATCTCCGAAGCTGCGTTTATGACGGGTATGGAACGCAACGCCGAAGTCGTCCGCATGGCGAGTTACGCGCCGTTGTTCGCGCACATTGACGGCTGGCAATGGACGCCGAACATGATCTGGGCGGACAATCTCAGCAGCTTTGGAACTCCCAACTATTACGTGCAACAACTCTTCGCGCTCAATCGCGGTGATGTCGTCCTGCCTGTGAAGCTTGATCATGTTCATGGTAGAAAACTTTATGCGTCCGCCACGCGCGACGAATCCAAGAATGAAGTGATCGTGAAACTTGTGAACGGTGATGATGTTTCGGCTCAAGTGCAGTTGAACCTTACCGGCGACGCGCGTCTCATCGTGCTCGCTGGAAGCCGTGCGGATGAAAACACACTTACTGAGCCGACGAAAATTTCTCCGAAGGAAACCACCGTAAAACTCAGCGCTGGCAAACCCGTCACGTTGCCTGCGAATTCATTGACGGTGTTGCGGGTGCCTGTCGGGAAGTGAGTCATGAGTCCTATAAGTCCTATGCGTCGCATGGGTCTCATCAGTCCATACACGCGCTCGACACCGCAGCGCATTTAATCACAAAATCAGAAAGCTATGACCGAACACTACACAATCGGATTGGACTACGGCACGAACTCCGTTCGCGCACTCATCGTCAACGTCGCCAACGGTGAGGAGATCGCTACTGCCGTCTGGAATTATTCTCACGGCACACAGGGCGTGATTCTTTCCAACGACCCCAATCTCGCGCGGCAACATCCGGCGGATTACGTCAAAGGCGCGGAGATCACCATCAAGGAGGTGCTGGCTATCGCGAAGAAGAATGTCAAAGGTTTCACCCTATGCCAGATCGGCGGCATCGGTGTGGACACGACCGGCAGCACGCCGTTGCCTGTGGATAAGAACGGCCAGCCACTCGCGTTCAACAAGAAGTTCGCCAACAATCCCGCTGCGATGGCTTGGCTCTGGAAAGATCACACCGGAGTCGCTGAAGCCACCGAGATCACCGCGCTCGCCAAGAAGATGCGCCCGCAATATCTCGCCAAGTGCGGCGGCACTTATTCGAGCGAATGGTTCTGGAGCAAGGTTCTCAAATGTCTCCGCACAGCGCCGAAAGTGTTTGATGCCGCACATTCGTGGATTGAGCTTTCCGATTTTGTTCCCGCTGCACTCACTGGCACGGAGCATCCGAAGAAGTTTATCGCGGGTGTTTGCGCCGCCGGCCACAAGGCGATGTGGAATGCGAAATGGGGCGGCTACCCTGACGCACAATTCCTTTCCAAACTTCACCCAAAGCTCGCCAAACTCCGTTCGCGGCTGACGACGCGTGTTTATCCGATTGATCGTTCTGTTGGCGGACTCACTCCAGCGTGGGCGAAGCGGACTGGTTTGGAAGTGGGCATTCCTGTCGCCGTTGGTGCATTCGACGCGCATCTCGGCGCGGTCGGTTCTGGCGTCGCGCCGGGAACACTCGTGAAGATCATCGGCACGAGCACTTGCGACATCGCAGTGTGGCCGTCAGGTAGTGGGACAGGCATCTTGCCTGTCCAGTGCGACACCAAAACTACTTCGACTGCCAAATCGCGTCGGCGCGCCCGGATGGACAGGCAAGATGCCTGTCCCACTACGGAGCTTGCGGACGTGCCCGGACTTTGCGGCATCGTGGACGGCAGTGTGTTGCCCGGTTACTTCGGGCTTGAGGCCGGTCAGTCTGCCGTGGGCGATCTTTTCAACTGGCTCGTGAATTACGTTCAGCCCGGCGGCAAGGATGCCGGTTCGCACGAAGCACTCACCAAAGGCGCGTTGAAATTGAAAGCTGGCGAGAGCGGATTGCTCGCGCTGGATTGGAATAATGGCAACCGCACCATCCTCGTGGATCAACGGCTCACCGGCGCGCTCATCGGCCAGACGCTTTACACGACACCGGCGGAGATTTACCGCGCGCTCATCGAAGCGACGGCGTTCGGCGCGTTGACCATCATCAATCGCTTCGAGGAATACGGCGTGAAGATCGAGCAGGTCGTCAACTGCGGCGGCATCGCGGAAAAAAGCCCGCTTGTCATGCAGATTTATGCCGACGTGACGGGTCGTCCGATGAAGATCAGCCGCTCGGCGCAGACCTGCGCCCTTGGTTCGGCCATCGCAGCAGCGGTCGTGGCAAACATTTATCCTGACTACAACATCGCCCAACGCCGCATGACCGGACTCAAGCCGCTCGTCTTCAAACCAAATCCCAAAGCTCCCGCGACCTACAAGGAGCTTTACGCGCTCTACAAACAACTCCACGACGCATTCGGCACGAAGGCCGGTAGCGGGAACTTGTATGGCGTGATGAAGAAGCTGATCGAGATTCGGAGTCGTGTGAGGAAATGACGGACGTGGCTGTCGGTGATCGCAGTGATCTCTGGATGTTGGTGCTTGGAATTGAGTGATTCACTTGTTATCTCATGCGCGTGGTCGAACCCAGTCTGTTGCTGCTCATTCCAGCTTACAACGAAGAGGCGCGCATCGAACCGGTGCTGCGCGAATTCGGCCATTACTTCCAGAATAACTACCCCGGAAATTTCCAACTCGTCGTCGTGCTCAACGGTTGTCGCGATAACACACGCGGTGTGGTGGAACGCGTGGCGAAAGAATTTTCCTCCATCAGCCTGCTGGATTTCCCTGATCCCATCGGCAAAGGCGGCGCGCTCATCGAAGGTCTCAAACTCGCGTCGAAGGCGGAAGTCATCGGTTACGTGGACGCCGATGGCGCGTCACCACCGGAAGCGTTTCACGCGTTGGTGAAGCGACTCAACGAAGCGGATTGCATCATCGGCTCGCGGTGGTTGAAGGGTGCAGTGCTGCATCAAGCACAGCCGTGGTTGAGGCGATTCAGTAGCCGCTGCTTTCATCTGGTGGTGCAATCCCTGTTCTGGATGAACATCAAAGACACGCAGTGCCCGTGCAAAGTGATGCGTCGCGCCGCTGCGGAAAAGATTCATCCCACGCTCCAGATCGCCGACCTCGCATTCGATGTGAACCTGCTCGTTTCGTTGAAGCGCGCTGGGTTCACGGTGAAAGAAGTTTCGACGGAATGGACGGACAAGATCGGCTCGAAAGTATCTTCGTCACTGTTCCGCGCGTCGCTGACGATGTTTCTCTCCGTTGTGCGCGTGCGGTTGATCTACTCGCCGTTTTACAGATGGCTCGGACCGTTGCGCCCGCTGGAAGTCTGGCTCTACAAAAAACTTCGCGCGCCGCAGCCGAGACGGAAAAGTTAGTGCGGAGTGTGGTCGTCCCCGGCCACAGCGACGTGGTTGTGCAGGAGGCTTGCGAAAAATGGCAATGCTGTTTGTTCCTAGGCCGCTGCGCCCGAGGACGGGCGCAACTCCCTACGCTGATTCCAAGATGACGTTCCCGTATTGGGTCGTGTCGCCGGTGCGGATGAGGCCGATGGCGTTGGGCACGCGCTTCTTGAATTCCCCATGCGACTCGAACTTCACCGACGAACCTTTCAGTGCGGCGACGAAGCTTGCCTGAGTCCGTTTATCGTTTGCGCGGAGAAATTCCTTGGCCATCCACGCCTTGCCGAACGTGCAACTGCCGCGCAACGCATTCAACACCTGCAACACCGTCGGCACATCATCCATGAGCGAGATGTCCACCGTCTCGATCTGCGGCCAGAAGGGAAACCCGCGATCCGCGATGACGAGGGTGTTGGTGTGGCGGATGCGCGCGATGAGATCGAGCAAGCGCGGATTGAGAATGCCAGTCTTGAGCATGGCGGAGTTGTAGCGGCTTGGAGCAAACGGCTCAAATCAAAACAGCGACTTCAATCAAACCGTGAGTAAGCAAGTCTTTGGATATTAACCCGAACTCCGAAGTGGAAGAGGTGGCGTGCAGCGAAGCCGCGTTTGGAGTTCGGGCGATTTTAGAAATTCGCATTGAGCGCGCACCGCTTCAAACCTACGATGCGCCCATCCGTGGAACGTATTCAGGCAACCTATCTCATTGAAACACCTCTCGACGTGGAGCGCGCCGCCGCAACGTTGGCCGGTGAGCAATCCTCCGGCACATTTGTCGCCGTGCCGGGCGAAACTGAGGAACTCAAGCAACGCTTCGCCGCGCGCGTGGAGAAAATCACGACGCTGGAAAGCGTCAGCCAACCCGCATTGCCTGGCGCAAAGTCGGCCTCCGGAAAGTTTCAACGCGCGGAAGTCATCGTGTCGTGGTCGCTCGAAAACATGGGCTACAACTTGCCCACGCTCGTCTCCACGATTCAGGGCAATCTCTACGAGATCACCGCGTTCACCGGGTTGAAACTGATGGACGTGGAATTGCCGCCGTCGTTCGCACAGCATTTTCGCGGGCCGAAGTTTGGTGTGGCTGGCTGTCGCAAACTCACGAAGGTCGAAGGTCGCCCGCTCATCGGCACGATCATCAAACCCAGCATCGGCATGTCGCCGCAGCAGACGGCGGAGTTGGTCAAAGTTCTTTGTGAAGCGGGAATTGATTTCATCAAGGACGACGAGTTGATGGCAAACCCGCCGCACTCGCCGTTCGACGAGCGCGTGGATGCCATCATACGCGTCATCAACGCCCACGCCGACCGCACCGGCAAAAAGGTGATGTATGCCTTCAACGTCAGTGACGAGATGGATGCGATGCAGCGGCACTACGACAAGGTTGTGAAGTCTGGAGGAACGTGCGCGATGCTCTCGATCAACAGCGTCGGCATGAGCGCGGTGAAAAAGATTTGCGACATCGGCGCGCTGGCGATTCACGGTCATCGCAATGGCTGGGGCATGTTGAATCGTCATCCGTTGCTGGGCATCGAGTTTCCCGCGTATCAAAAACTCTGGCGGCTGGCGGGCGTGGATCAACTCCACGTCAACGGCATCGCGAACAAGTTTTGGGAGAGCGATGATTCCGTGGTGCGTTCGATAGCGGCGTGCGCGAAGCCGTTGTGTAGTGGGACAGGCATCTTGCCTGTCGAGTGCGACGCCAGATCGTACTCCAACGTCAAATCCAGTTTGGACACGCAACCGGACAGGCAAG
>JANNAO010000529.1:0-3738 GCA_031384405.1 Verrucomicrobiota bacterium
ATCCCAGCGGATTATCTTCGTCCGGCACACGGCGCGAGTCGGTCATCGGCACGACGCCCGCCGCCACGAGCAGTTGCATCATCAACGACGTGCCGCTGCGGGGAAGTCCACTGACGACTGTGATGACGCGTGAACGATCCACCGCCGGATCGAACGGCGCGGCGATCTCCTCTGGGAGCAACGCATCGTCACCGTGGATGATTTCTTCCGCAGCGTACGCTTCAACCACTTTCCCGATTCCTGCCGCGCGGCGTTCGCGTTTGCGCTCGGCCAGTTCGTTCCGCAATGCCCCGGCCCGGCCTTCATGCGCGAACGCTTCGGCGGGACGGCTCAGGTGTTGGCGATACAGTTTCGCGAGTGCTTCGTGTGCGACGAGGTGGCGCGGGGCTTGGGCGATGGCGACGCGGAGTTCCTGTTCTGCTTCGGCGAATTGTTTTGTCTCCATCAGCGCGAAGCCCAGCAGCGCGTGCATCGTGGGCTGAAAATAAAGCAGACTGAGCGACTCGGCGGCTTCGGTGATGGCGCGATCAAATCGCTTCGCCTTGAAATGAATCTCCGCGAGCTGTGCGCGGAGCATGGGATTCTCCGCGTCGCCGACGAGCGCGGCTTCGAGCAATTCACGCGCGGCTTCGATGTCGCCGAGCTGAGTGAACGCGCCTGCGATGCGCTGGCGAAGGCTGTTCTGCGTGGAATCGTTCGTGATGAAATTTTTTAGTCGCGCCCGGGCGGCGGCGGGATTTTTTTCGAGCAATGCCTGGCTGACGAACAACCATTCCAGAAGTTGCGGGCGGCCAAAGCTCAGTTCGTGCAAGCCGCGCAGCTCGTAACGCTCGCGCTTTCCGGCGGCGTCCGTGGGGTCGGCGGCTTCGTCGGGCTTCGCCTTCTTTTCCGCGTCGCGTCGCGCGAGTTCTTCCGTGGCCTCCTTTTGATAACGCGCCACGCGGACGACCAGCTCCTCCAGCGCAGCGCGACGGCGTGCGACCTGACCCAGTGGCTCAAGCGCGTCAATCAACAACAACCCAAAGCGATGTTCCTTGGGCCAGCGATTCCAGATTTCCTCGGCGAGCGCGGCGGCGTCCGCGCAACAATTCGCGTCGCGATGAGCGCGGGCGAGGTTGTATTTCAATTCGCGCACGCACTCATCCACCGTCTCCTGCGCGTTTTCGCCCGGCGGTGCGACGTAGCCCAGCTCGACGAGTTGCTTGAAGGCTTGCGCCGACGCGACGGGATCCAGGCGCGTTTCCGGCGGATGTATTCCAGCATTGCCCGCGACCTTGTCCCAGCTCTCGATGGGTTCGATCTGCGGCGGAGTCACGAACGCATTGAGCAAAACTTTTCCATCCATGTCGCGTCCCGGCGGCAGTCCGAACAACGTGAGCAGCGTCGGGCAAACATCGAGCAGTCCCGCGCCGAAAAGTTTTTCGCCCGCGCGAATGCCCGGCCCTTTGATGCAGAGAATCCCAAAGTGCCGATGCTCCACCGCCGGGCCTGCCGGCTCGAACGGAATGTAGCTGGGCCGATGATGATCAGGATGAAACCCGTGATCGCTCATCAGCACCACCGTTGTGTTCTCGTCCGTGGATTCGAGCAACGTGCCGAGCATCGCATCGTGATAACGATACGCATTGGCGATGATGTGTTGATAAATCTCAAAATCCTTCTCGCTCGTCGTCGGCAAACGCGGCGGATGATAACTCATGAAGCCGTGGCCGAAGTGATCGAGGCCGCAGTAATAGATCGCGGCAAAATCCCACTCCTGCGTCGTCAGCAATTCCGTGGCGGCGTTGTGGACGGACATCGTCTCGGCGATGATCTTGCCGAGCATGTGCAGCCGTTTGTCCTTGGATTGATCCACCTTGTCGTAATCAGGAACGAACGCGCGCAGAAATTCAGCGGTGAGTTCCATCGGGTTCACGCGCAACTCGCCAAGCGACGACGAAAGAGTTGCGGGATGAACCGTGCCAGCGGGCAATGGAGGATTTTCGCGCGCGCCGCCGACGGGTTGTTGGAAATGATTTGAAACCATCACGCCATTGATCGGCTCGGCGGGATGCGACGGCCACCAGCCGACGACGATCGATTTGAGATCGTGTTGATTGAGGATGTTCCAGACGGCTTTGGTTTTGCGGGACAGGGACGTGATGGGGCGAACGCTCGATCCGTCCGGGAGCGGTTCGGAAAATCCGTGGATGCCGTGCTTGGCCGGGCGTTTGCCGGTGGCGATGGAAGTCCACAACATCGGACTGAGCGCGGGATAAAGCGTGGCGATGTTGCCGTGAACACCGGACTTGATGAGCCGCGCCACGTTGGGCATCTCGCCCGCATCGAGCAACGGTTGGATGACTTTCCAATCGGCGGCATCCCAGCCGATGAGCAAAACGCGGGGTTTAGGCATCGGGAGAATCGTTAAATCGTGAGGTATGAAAATCGCGGGGCGCAGGTCTTATCGTGCGGAGTGTGGTCGTCCTCGGCCACAGCAATTTTCAACAACCATGCACTCACAGTTTTTTGAAGCCTCCCGCATTGCCGTGTCGCTGCGCCCGGGGACGGGCGCACTCCGAGCGGATCACTCCACAGTCGCCGCATCGCGTTTCTGCCGCCAGGAACGCACGCCGCGCGCACCGAGAGCCATCGCGCCAAGAGCGACGATTGCCGCAGAACTGGGTTCAGGCACGGGCACTTGACCCATCGTGGGCTGCGCGCCAGTATTGTCCCATCCATAGCGATAGATGGTCACAAGCGGGCCGCCTGCGTTGTAACCCCTGACCGTCAAACCAATGTCCATCCAGCCGTAACGTATCGCGCCGCCCTGATCGCTGTTGCCAAATCGAAACGCAAGATACTTGTGATCGTAACTCACGGATGGATTGTTTCTGAAAGAATCATCCGCTGTCCCCACCCATGCTTTATTGAACAATACAGCAGCACCAGCATTCCATGTCTGCCCATAATTCAACGGGGCAGCAAATCCTGCAATCCCTCGAACCTGCACAGGCGGAGTGGATGCTGGGCCAAAATCACCCGCAACCACCGAACGATATTTGATGGTGAGCAAACTTCCCATCACTGAAGATGTTTGTCCCTTGATGCGGAAGTCTGCCGTCCCCGGAATAATCACCTGATACTCGCCCAAGTAATTCACCGTGGCCGGGCTTCCACCCAGGTCGGTATAAATAATATCCGCGCTGCCCGTCTGCGGCATCGCGATGGCACCCGCTGCCAACGCCAGCAACGAAACCAGCTTGGTGGAATCGTTGCGCAGTTCGGGAGAATCAGTTTGGAGTTCAAGCACGACTTGGTTTGTTTTCATAAGGATGCTTTTGGATGCGTTCTGCCGACGACCGAAGTGTGAGTCGGATGAAATCAGAGTCAAGCCCACAAACAGCGTTTCACACAGCGCACCTATTTCAGGGTGGCGGATGCAAACGGCTGGCCCAACAGCCATAACGTCCGGCAAATTTCCCGGACCGCGAGCGGTCCCTCGCTCGCAGCGCGCCGCCAGCCAGAGAGACGCGGAATAATCCGCACGCTCACTTCGCCATCCACCTGCTGCGGACGAGGGACCGTCCGCGCTCCGGGGGGATTTCGCGCATCCTGCCAGGGCCTACGCACCAAACGTGTTTTGGTTGGGGGTGTAGGAAGCAGTTGATTGGAGTCAACTTGCGAGGGTGAATTTAGAGGTTCCCAAACGCGTTGAAATGTGGTTGATACTGCGGATGCAAAACGCCGCTATCAATC
>JANNAO010000531.1:0-3095 GCA_031384405.1 Verrucomicrobiota bacterium
GCTTTCCGCTCCGCCATGTCCCGCACGCTGCAAGTGTTGAGCAAAATGACATCCGCGACGTGCTCCGACGGCGCGAGTGAATAGCCCTTGGCGACGAGCTGCGCGGCGACGGCCTCGCTATCGCGCTCGTTCATCTGGCAACCGTAAGTTTTGATATAGACGCTCGGCATGGAATCAAGAGTGCCAAGCATAGTGGAAAACACGACGTTGAAACGAGGGAAAAGATTCTTAGAGCCTGTTTGCTGTTTGAAAACTGTGTTCTGGCCATCGTCCTCGTCGTCGTTCTCATCCTCGTCCTCGATTTTTTAGGGATTCGACAACGAGGACGAACATTGAGCGGCACTTTCAGCCACACCCAGAGAACCTCAGCAGAGTTGATTGAAGCGATGAGACATTGCTACGACTCGCCGTCGGCTTCCCATCAGCGATCCACTTCGCCCAACACGATGTCCACGCTGCCGAGCACGATGACGACGTCCGCGATGGTCTGGCCGAGGCACATGTCTTCCAACACGGTGAGATTGATCAGACTCGGCGGACGCACGCGGTAGCGATACGGATTCGGCCCACCGTCGCTGATGAGGTAAAAGCCGAGTTCGCCCTTCGGCGCTTCGATGCGGCCATACGCCTCGCCTGCTTTCGGACGGAAGCCACGCAACTTCGCCTTCGGATCAATGACCGGCCCATCGGGAATCGTCGCGAGTGCCTGCTGCAAAATTTTCACCGACTCGCGCATCTCCAACACGCGGACGAAATAGCGGTCGTAAGTATCGCCGTGATCGCCGAGCGGCACTTTGAATTGGAAGCGATCATAGATGCCATACTTGTCCACCTTGCGAAGATCGTAGTTCACGCCCGACGCGCGCAACATCGGTCCGGTGATGCCTGCGTTGATGGCAAGTTCACCGGACAACTTGCCGATGCCTTGCGTGCGCGCCATGAGGATTTCATTTCCCGCGAGCAGGTTCTCGAACTCATCAATGAAACGTGGCGCGTCATTGGCGACCTTCCTCGCCTGCTCCAACCACCCCGCAGGCAGATCGCAACGACAACCGCCGAAGCGCATGTAATTGCACATCATCCGCGCGCCGGTGAGCGACTCGAAGAGATCGAGAATCTTTTCGCGCTCGCGAAACGCATACATGAGTGGCGTGCCGCTCGCGCCCATGTCTTGCGTGAGAAATCCCGCGAGGCACGCGTGGTTCTGTAATCGCGTGAACTCCGCTGTGATGACGCGGATGTATTCCGCGCGTTCGGGCACTTGCAATCCGGCGAGCTTTTCGACTGCCAGCGCGTAAGCCCAGTTGTTCGTGAGCGAACAAAAATAATCGAGCCGATCCGTGTAGGGCATCGAAGCGAGATACGATGTGCCTTCCGCGATCTTCTCGTGGTTGCGATGGAGATAGCCGAACACGGGTTTCAATTTCACTACGCGTTCACCATCCAGCACCACGTCCATGCGGAACACGCCGTGCGTGGACGGATGATGCGGCCCCATGGCGACTTCGAGATATTCGCCATCGCCGTCTTTGGGCAGCAGCTCGTAACTTTTAGGAGACGTATGTTCGAGTGTTGCGTTCATGGATCAAATTTCCGGAACAGAAAGCCGAATCTTACTCAACAATTCCAACGTGCGATGCGTCTGACACCATTTTTGGATATAGGGCCAGTCCAGTTTTTCGCGTTGAACGGATATCACATCCCTCACATCGGCTTCGTCCTTGCTTCGCGCCCAGCGAAGTTTGGTGATGATCACGTCTTCGGGTGAAAGCAGCCACACTTTGCGTCCAAAAAGATTCTGTTCACGCCGTCGCGCGAAGCGTTCCTGATCGTGTGCGTCCTTTGAAAGCAAAAACAACTCGATCTTGAAAGCAGTCCCCGCATGTCGCAGATACTGCCGATGTGTGCCCGTGATGGTTTCGAAGCTAAGTTGTGGATCAAGCTCATAACCTGCACCCAGTTTGGCGGCGAAATCCGCGCTCACGCCACCTGCAAGCTGGACGACAAAATCGGCGTCCTCGGTTGACCGAGGTATCCCATAAAAATTACTCGCGAATGAGCCAGCAAGGAGGTAGGGGATTTCGCACGCGAACAGAGCATCCGCCACTTGTAAGGTTAAGCTGTCCTGCGGAGTCATCGTCTCATCTCCATGCGTTTCCTTAATTCCAGCCTGCGGTTCAACTCACGACGACAATCCTCCTCCGAGAACTCCAAGTTTTGGTTGCGGATACCAGCCAACGTTATCTGACAGGCATATTCAAACAGTTCTTCACCCGCCAAAAATTTTTCTTCCGGAGGCGTACCGCGAGCCCGAATGACTCGCTCTCGGTAAATTTCATCAGCAAGCGCGGCGTAAGGCGATGACTGCTCGCGAAACTTAGCGGCACGATAAGGAACAGAAACTTCCCGAAGCTCGCTAAGATTTGCGTTCTTGTCGGGGGCGTTGTTCGCGTCTGACTGCATCGGCATTCAATTCACCAGTTTTATCAGTGTGGCGCAAGCTCACAGCGTTTTCTTGAGGATTGCGCCGAAAGGAATCTCACCCATAGAATCGTCTCCGCAGTCCCGATCATCTCAAACTACAAAACACACGAACAAAACATGAAAACATTCTCCTCACTCTGCGCTGCCGCTGTCTGCGGCGTCCTCCTCCTTACGACATCAGCCACCGCTGCGCCGCAGGCGAAATCCTACCAGGTCACTGGCCCTGTGCTGGAAATCACAGATACCTACATCACCGTCAAGAAAGGTGATGAGACGTGGCAGGTCGCCCGCGACGCCGGCACGAAGATCATCGGCGAACTCAAGGTCGGCTCCAAAGTGACCATCGAATACCGCATGATCGCCATAGACGTCGAAGTGAAGGCGGACAAAGCGGAGAAGGCCAAGAAGAAATGATCTTGGGTAACTTTCAGTTACAGCGACTGGCAAAGGATTGAGCGTTATGCCCCTCACTCCACCTTCTCCGCTTCCGATGGAGCGCGGGAGAACTATCACTGCTATTGAATTAGTGTTGAAGGAAGGGCAAGCCCAGCCCCGTAGGAGCGACATCGTCTCGTTTATGCCACCCCTACGGGGCTTTGGCGATTGGTCGC
>JANNAO010000564.1:0-2939 GCA_031384405.1 Verrucomicrobiota bacterium
TGCATCGCTCGATATATGGGCGTTATCTGCTGGCCGTAGGCCGGAACGAAAACGCTGCGCGCTTTTCCGGCATCAACACGAGAGCCGTGATCGCGACGAGCTACATCCTGATGGGCTTGTTGACGGGAATAGCGGGAATCCTTTTCGCGTTCTACACGAATTCGATTTCACCGTCGAACCACGGAAATTTCTTTGAACTTTACGGGATCGCTGCGGCGGTGCTGGGAGGTTGCAGTTTGCGCGGCGGTGAAGGTTCAGTTATAGGAATTCTCATCGGCACTGCGTTGCTGCAAGTGTTGCAGAATCTCGTGAACTTGCTGGGCATTCCCAGTTCCCTCAACTTCGCTGTCATGGGCGCGGTCGTTTTGATCGGTGTTTTGGCGGATCAATACTTCCAGGAACGCGCGAAGAAGAAGCTCGTGAAACACTGACAGGTGAGGCTTCCGTCTTGCGACGGCGATGTTCCTTCCTATAATTCGCGCGTGCTGGACATCAAATTGATTCGCGACAAGCCGGACTTCGTGCGCCAACGCCTCGCCACGCGCGGGGCAGGGGACGAGAAGCTGATTGATGCAATTCTCCAATCGGACGATGCGCGTCGAAAAGCTCTCGCGGAAGTTGAATCTCTCAAGGCTATCCGCAATCGAGTCTCAAAAGAAATCGGCGCGTTGATGGGACAGAAGAAACTCGCCGAAGCTGAAGCGAAAAAGGCGGAGACAAAAACTTTGGGCGATCAGATTGCGGCACTGGACGCCGAGGCGAAGGCAGCCGATGCCACTCGCGACGAATTGATGCTGCGCCTGCCAAATCTCCCGCATGAATCGGTCGCGGTCGGGGCAACCGCCGAGGAAAATCCTCTCGTCCGAGTGCATGGCGAGAAGCCGGAATTTTCGTTCAAGCCGAAGTCTCATGTTGAACTGTGCGAGAGCTTGAAGTTGGTGGATTTTGCACGCGCCGTGAAATTATCTGGCAGCGGATTTCTTCTCTACACGAATTGGGGCGCCAAGCTGGAGCGGGCGTTGATCCAATACATGTTGGACCTGCACACGACGCAGCATGGCTACACGGAAGTTTCTCCTCCGCACATGGTGAACGAGAATTGTCTCATCGGCGTGGGACAATTTCCCAAATTCAAAGATCAATACTACGGCGTGGCCGAAGGCGACAAAGTGGAAGAACTCGGCAAATTGTATCTGATACCCACCGCTGAGACTCCGGTGGCGAACATTCATCGCGACGAATTGCTCGCGGAGAAGCAGCTTCCAATTTTCTACTGTGCCTACACGCCATGCTTTCGCGGCGAGGCGGGAGCGGCGGGCTTGGGAACGCGCGGGATGATTCGCGTGCATCAGTTCGACAAGGTGGAACTCATCAAGATCGTGAAGCCGGAAGATGGTTACGCGGAGCAGGAGAAGATGGTGGCGAATGCGGAGCGCGTGTTGCAATCGCTCGGCTTGCACTATCGCGTGATCTCGCTCTGCACAGGCGACATGGGATTTGGTAGCGCGAAAACTTATGACATCGAAGTCTGGGCCGCAGGGCAGGGGAGTTACCTGGAAGTTTCCAGCGTGTCGAACTGCGAAGATTTTCAATCGCGCCGGATGAACATGCGTTTCAAGACGGAGGCGGGCGAAAATAAATTCCCACACATCCTCAATGGCAGCGGCACTGCGCTGGCGAGATTGTTCGTCGCCTTGTTGGAAACCTATCAACAAGCCGACGGCAGCGTATTGATCCCTGAGCCGTTGCAAAAATATCTCAGCACATCGCGCATCACGGCTTAGTAATTTCGTTGCTGCTTCGATATGAGAATCCTCCTCGCAAGCAGCGAAGTTTTTCCGTATTCAAAAACAGGCGGGCTAGGCGATGCTGTCGGCGCGCTGGGCAAGGCGTTGGCGACGGCGGGACATGAGGTGGGAATAGTCACGCCGCTGTATCGTGGCATCCGGGAGAAACTTCCTGGGTTGCGTCGTGTGGATTGGAAGTTTGATCTGCCGCTGGGAGCGAAGCGTGTTGCTGCTGAATTGTTCGCGTTGGAAGTCTCAACCCATCTTACGATCTACTTTATTGATAAGCCTGCGTATTTTGATCGCGCTGGGATTTACAACGAGAACGGCGCGGACTACGCCGACAATGCCGAGCGATTTATTTTCCTGTCCAAATGCGTCGTAAATCTGGCGCGTCATCTGCCGCTCAAACCAGAAGTGCTGCATCTGCATGATTGGCCAGTGGGTTTGGTGGCGTTGCTGGTTCAACACGACGTCAAACATTGCGCTTGGAAAAATCCTCCGCGCACCTGCTGCACGATCCATAATCTGGCTCACCAAGGCGTCTTTCCAGCGAGCGCGTTCACGATGCTGAATCTTCCGGCGACTTGGTTTAATTCTGACACCACGGAATTTTATGGACAGATGAATTGTCTGAAAGCGGGCATTGCCTGCGCGGATGCCGTCACGACGGTTAGCCCGAGATACGCTCGCGAAATCACAACCCAGGAATACGGCGCAGGTTTGGATGGATTGTTGCGCAAGCGACAATCTGTTCTCAGCGGAATCTTGAATGGCGTGGATTATCACGAATGGAATACGACATCGAATCCGCATCTGGCGGCGACATTTGGTGCCGACAATATGTCTGGCAAGGCCGTCTGCAAATCTGCCTTGCAAGAGCGGTTTGGATTCGCGATTGATCCGAACATCCCGTTATTTGGAACGGTCACACGCCTAGCGGATCAAAAAGGAATTGATCTGTTGCTTGCAGCCTTGTCAGAAACAATCCGAGACGGAATGCAGTTCGTGATGCTCGGTAGCGGGTCGAACCACTACGAACAAGCGATGATGAGGTTTGCACAAGCGAACAAAACGAATGTGGCGGTGCAAATCGGATATGACCATGCGTTGTCGCATCAGATCGAGGCTGGATGTGATTTCTACCTGATG
>JANNAO010000567.1:0-3006 GCA_031384405.1 Verrucomicrobiota bacterium
GCGTCCTCGCGAGCCGGGCTGAGGAGAAAAATGGTCGCGAGGCTCGCGGGGACGCTCGCCCCACCTGTGCCGCGCCTCGCCCGATTGCAATCCCGTTTCGACAACCAATGAGCCAGTCACAATTCAAACACCAGCGTCGTCCTTGTGCCGGCCTGCACGTTTTCGATCTCCATCTCTTTCAGCTCGTGACGACCGTTGACCTTTTCGGTTTCAGTGGGGCGAAATTCTTTCAGCAATTTCCCGCGCACGTCGTAAGCCTCGGCTTGGATCAAACCTCCCGTCTCAGTGTGAATCCACGAAACGACGCGAGCATAACCTCCGACACTTGGTTCGGGATTGCGGCTTTCGAGAACCTTGCAACCAAAACTGCGTTTCATCTCCCACTTCACCACGCGTTGATCCGGCCAGTGGAAAAACTCCAGCCCAAGATCGGCAAGCGAGAAATCTGATCCGGCAAACGAAGCGGCGATCTGAGTCGCATTGAGAAGATTAGTGCGGTCATCAAAGTAGTGGTTGGCTGCACCGTCGCGATGTTCGACAGCAAATCCCGGCAGCACATTCGTGCCTTGGCTGGCGGAATAATAACTCATCCAGTTCGTCGCCGTCACGACGACGCGGCACTGGTAATCCACCTCGCGCCGCTGTTTCTTCGGGCCTCGGATGACGAGCTTGCCGATGTTGGTGAATCCGGCTTCCGGCTTGAGCGCGAGAAGTTGTTGAGCCAGCGCGCGACCTTCGACGAGCGCAGAATCGTTGGTGTTGGCTGCCAACGATCCTGTCACCAGCAATGCCGCGAGCGAAATAAGCATCGCGCATCGCAGGCTCATTTGGTTTCGAGCGAGAAAGACTGGTTTTAGGCTCACAACACCTTTGACGGGGATCGAATCACCGGACTTCATTCAACCAAAAGATTTCTGAAGCTGATGAAACAAGCAATCTTGGTTCTTCGCTGTCTTCGGTGGCGACGCGGATCGGAAGAACGCGGCAACCCCGGCTTCCCTCACTTGCCGAGAAAATCACAGCCGCTCGGCTTCAGGATAAACCCCGCTCCGGCGATGAATGGTTTTGCTGGCGATTGACACAGCGACGCGGATTTGGTTTAACACGCGAGCCTATGAAACCCCTTCATTCAGCTAGAAACCTGTTTTTATTTGTCGCGATGCTACTGTCGCTCGCATTCGTGTCGAACACGTTTGCCGAGACCACGGCAACGCTGGAGCAACGCGTCGCACAGCTTGAGTCCGCCGCGAAGTCCGCTTCTCCCATCAACAGCGGCGACAACACCTGGCTGCTCGTCAGCTCCGCGCTGGTGCTGATGATGACCGCGCCCGGTTTGATTTTGTTCTACGGCGGATTGGTTCGCAGCAAGAACGTCCTCTCCACAATGATGCACAGCATGATCTTGATGGCCGTGGTTTCGGTGTTGTGGATGGTGTTCGGTTACAGCATGGCGTTCGGTGAGGGCAACGCCTTCTTCGGATCGCCCACGCAGTATTTCATGTTGAAGGGCGTGGGCGGTGCGCCAAACGCGGATTACGCACCCACGATTCCGCATACGACCTTCATGTTGTTCCAAATGATGTTCGCCATCATCACGCCTGCGCTCATCAGCGGCGCGGTGGCCGAGCGCATCAAGTTCAGCGCGTATCTGCTCTTCACCGTGCTGTGGGTCACGATCGTTTATTTCCCGCTGTGCCACATGGTCTGGGGCAAGGGCGGATTGTTCAACTGGGCGCTCGGCGGAAAAATTCCCGTGCTGGATTTCGCCGGAGGAACAGTGGTTCACGTCAGCTCTGGCGTGGCAGCATTGGTGGCGGCGATGGTTCTGGGCAAGCGCATGGGTTATCCGCGCGAGCCGATGGTGCCGCACAACGTGGTGTTTAGCTTGATTGGAACCGGATTGCTCTGGGTCGGTTGGTTTGGATTCAACGCAGGCAGCGCGGTAAGCGGCGGTGAACTGGCGACGAGCGCGTTTGCAGCAACACACTTCTCCGCAGTGGGCGCGGCGTTGAGTTGGGCGGGATTGGAATGGTTGCTCAAGGGCAAACCCAGCGTGCTGGGTCTCGCATCCGGCATGGTGGCGGGGTTGGCCACGATCACGCCCGCGTCCGGGTTCGTCACGATTCCGGCGGCGTTTGCCATCGGGCTTTGCGGCGGTGCGGCCTGTTATTTTGCAGTGACCAAGCTCAAGAGCGCGCTCGGCTACGATGACTCACTGGACGTGTTCGGCGTTCACGGCGTGGGCAGCACGATTGGTTTATTGCTCGTAGGCTTCCTCGCGAATCCCGCTGTGAACGGCATCATCGCCACCACGTTCAAGTCCGGCGAGACAGTCGTTTCGCTTGCGGGCGGCATGGCGCAGTTCAAGAACCAACTCATCGGTGTGCTCGTCACGGCGGTGTTCAGCGCGGTCGCCACGTTCCTCATTCTCAAACTGGTCAATGTCATCGTTGGATTGCGCGTGACGCCGGAGGAAGAACATTCCGGTCTGGATTTGACGCAGCACGGTGAAAGCGGCTACAACGATTGATAGCGGCAACTAAAGAATTTTAATTTTATGAAAAAGATCGAAGCCATCATCAAGCCATTCAAGCTCACGGAAGTGAAAGACGCGTTGAACGAAATCGGCATCACAGGCATGACCGTCACGGAAGTGAAAGGGTTTGGCCGTCAAAAAGGCCACACGGAAATTTATCGCGGCAGCGAATACACCGTGGATTTTCTGCCCAAGATCAAACTGGAGATCGTCCTCCCGGATGCGCAGGTCAAAGCCGCCACCGACGTCATCACCAAAGCCGCGCACACCGGCAAGATCGGCGACGGAAAGATTTTCGTGATCCCGGTCGAGACCGCGATCCGCATCCGCACGGATGAACGCGGCGACAGCGCGGTCTGAGAAATTTTACTGCGCCGCGCCTTTGGGTGAAGTGGCTGGCTTGGGGGTGCCTTGCAATTGCGTCTGAAGTTTTTGGAGGCGTCGTTCCCAATCAATCCACGCCGCCGACC
>JANNAO010000585.1:0-3905 GCA_031384405.1 Verrucomicrobiota bacterium
ACGCCGCGTCTCGCGGGTTCACCGGAGATCAAAGATAAGAACGGCAAAGTGGTGAAAGCCGCCGTCGCTCCCGTCGAGTCGTTCAAGTTTCAGCCCGACCCGATCCACTACTCGATGACGCCGAAGGAAATGGCTAAAGCGAAAGCTGAGGCCAAAGGTCATAAACACGAGGTGATCGAGATCAAATCCTCCGACGTGAAACGTCTCTCGGCGTTCATCCCGTCGCACAGCACGTTCTTCGCGATTTATTTTACACTCACCGCGCTGCACGGCTTGCACGTCTTGGGCGGCGCGTTGGTCATCTGGTATATCTGGGGTCCGGGCGCGAAGATGTGGAAGACCGATCCGCAGCGTTACATGAACCGCGTGGAAGTGTCCGGCCTGTTCTGGCATTTCGTTGACCTCGTCTGGATTTTCCTGTTCCCGATCATCTATCTCCTCTGAACTTATGAGCGACCATTCCCATTCCCACGACGAAACACACAGCCATTCGCCTGAAGAAGTGGCCAAGCACAAGCGTGTCTACATCGCCGTCTTCATCGCGCTGCTCGTCGGCACGATAATCACGGTGGGGTTGAACTTGGTGCACTTTGACAGCAAGGCGGTGACGATCGCCATCGCGCTGTTCGTGGCGTCAATCAAAGCAGCTCTCGTGGCGTGCTACTTCATGCACCTTATCTCGGAGAAAAAGATGATCTACATCATCCTTGGATTCACCACGATCTTGGCCATCGCATTGATGGTGCTGACGGTGGGAAGCTACTCCTCGTTCCCCAACGGCACCGTCCAAAACTGAGCGGACTTATGTCACTCAAAGCCTTTCATCTCATCTTCATCACCGCAGCGAGCTTGCTCTGCTTTGGTCTTGGCTGGTGGATGCTCCGCGCCTACGAGGTGTCGGGGATGAAAGCGGATCAAGCCTACGGAGTGACGTCCATCGTCATCGGCGTGGCGTTGGTGGTGTATGAAGTAGTCTTCATCAAGAAACTGAAAAACGTGAGCTACCTGTGACGGAAATGAAGTCCGAAATCCCAAATCCAAAATCTGAAACACGCCTGAGCGAAGTGCAGGGCGCGGACGTTTCGTCATTTGGTATTCGTCATTCAATCGGCAATCGGCAATCGGCGGTCGGCAATTTCACGCTGACTGCCGTGGTTGCATTGGCGTCCACGTCCTCCGCGTTCGCCTGCGCCACCTGCTACGGGGCATCCGACTCCCCGCTCGCTCAAGGCATGAACTGGGGCATCATGGTGCTGCTCGGCTTCATCGGCTCGGTGCTGGTGGCGGTGTCTTCCTTTTTCGTTTATATCGTGCGCCGCGCCTCCGCCATGGAAGCTGCCGCCGCCCAAAACAATTTAACTGAGACAAAACAATGATCGAATCCCTGATCGCATTCTTCAGCAAACTCCTTCACCTGCCCGTGTTGGCCGCCGAAAACGGCAAGCCCGTGGACGAACTCATCATCTACATCCATTGGTTGATGATCGCGCTCTTCGTCGGGTGGTTCGGCTATTTCTGTTATTGCCTCTGGCGGTTCAACGCCAAACGCAATCCCAAGGCCGACCCCATCGGCGCACGCAGCCATGCTTCAAGTTGGATTGAACTCATCGTCGCAGGCATCGAAGTCGTCATCCTCGTCGGATTCGCCATCCCCATGTGGACGCGCGCCAACGACGTCACCCGGTTGCCCGATGCCGACAAAGCTGTAAAGATTCAAATCATGGCGCAACAGTTCGGCTGGAACGCCCGCTATGCCGGCAAAGACGGCGAGTTCGGCAAACAATCCATGGCACTCGTGAAGGAGGACAACATGTTCGGCGTTGATCCCAAGGATGAGAAAAGCAAGGATGACGTGACCGTCTATAACGACCTCCACGTTCCCGTCGGCGTGCCGGTGATCGCCTACGTCGGATCCAAAGACGTGATCCACTCGTTCAAGATCATCGCCATGCGCGTGACACAGGATGCCATTCCTGGCATGAGGATTCCGTGCTGGTTCAAAGCCACCAAGGAAGGCCGCTACCAGATCAACTGTGCGCAGCTCTGCGGCAACGGCCACGCCAACATGTCCGGCGGCTACGTCACCGTGGAAAGCCAGGCGGACTACGACAAGTGGCTCGCTTCGAAGGCTGGCGGCTCGACGAGCTTCGAGTAAGTCATTAACGCTCCATCTTTGTCCTGAAGGGACAACCGGAGATTAGCCAGCCCCGAAAGCTTTCGTGGCTGGCTAATTTCTGCTGGTCGCTCCGCGACAGGTGCTGAAACTGTCCCGCCCGCGACTTCCATGCGGAACGACTTCGCAACTCGGCCACAGTCCCAACTCAGCGTCGCCATCTGCCACCAGTTTTTATTTCACCAACTCTTCCGCGATCTGCACGGCGTTGAGCGCGGCACCTTTGAGCAATTGATCCCCGCTCACCCAGAACGCGAGGCCGTTGTCCAACGCGCAATCCATGCGGATGCGGCCTACTTCGCAGTTGTATTTCTCGGACGTGAAGAGCGGCATCGGATACTTCTTGTTCGCGGGATCGTCTACGACATCGAGGCCGGGTGCTTTGAGCAGCACGGCGCGTGCGGCTTCCACCGTCACGGGCTTTTCAAACTCCGCATTCACGGCCACGGAGTGTGAGCGATAGACCGGCACGCGCACGCAGGTGACGCTCGCACGGAATTTGTCATGGTGCATGATCTTGCGGCCTTCGTTCTCCATCTTCATCTCTTCCTTCGTGTAGCCCGAGGGCAGGAAGGAATCCACATGCGGCAACACGTTGAAGGCGATCTGGTGCGGATAAACTTCCTTCGTCACCGGCTGCTTGTTGACGATCTGGTTGACTTGACGTTCCAATTCTTCGAGAGCCTTCGCGCCCGTGCCGGACACGGCTTGATAACTCGCAGCGAAGATGCGCTTCACGCCGAACGCCTGATGCAACGGATACAACGCCATGAGCGTGATGGCCGTGGTGCAATTCGGGTTCGCGATGATGCCTTTGTGCTTCTTCACATCGGCAGCGTTGATCTCAGGCACGACGAGCGGGACGTTGTCGTCCTGACGGAACGCGCTGGAATTGTCCACCACCACGCAGCCCGCTTTGGCTGCGATGGGCGCGAACTCTCTGGAAATATCGCCGCCTGCGCTGAACAGCGCGATGTCTATGCCCGCGAACGAATCCTTGGTCAGCTCGGTGATGGCGACGTCTGTGCCGCGAAACTTGAGTGTCTTGCCCGCAGAACGAGCGGACGCGAGCAAGGTGAGTTTGCCCACGGGAAAATTGCGCTTCTCCAGCGTCTTGATCATTTCGATGCCGACGGCACCCGTCGCGCCGACAATTGCTACATGCGGATTCTTGTTCATAAAAGGCCGCTGATGATAACCGGGAAGACAGGTGTGTCAACGCGCTGAAAAAGCCTGCTCCGCCGACCCGAAGGAATCTTTAACCACGAAACACACGAACTACACGAAACCATTCAGCCACAAAAAAACGCACAGATCGCACAGAGACGGACGACGATTCTCCCTCTCCTCGGGGGAGAGGGCCGGGGTGAGGGCGAGCGTCAATACACCAAATACGCGAAAAGGGCTTTGACGCGAATTTCACGAATTAACACGAATTCAAAATTCCATTCGCGACAATTAGCGTAATTCGCGTCAAACAGTTTCCCCCAGCGTTCGCGTATTTCGCGGTTCAAGCTCAGTAAACCAGCACCAACACCGCCGCTTGTTCCGCCTCCTTCACCACGTCCTCAAACTTCTTCTCCTTGATATTCGCCTCTTTGAGTTTGGCCGCCACTTCCGGCACGGACTCCAGAAAGCTCAGGAGATAACTGCTCTTCACCGCGTAATTCACATTCTCCGGGAGCGTGCCGCTCATGGCCAATGCTGCCGACGCATTCAGTTTTGCGGAAAC
>JANNAO010000026.1:0-8344 GCA_031384405.1 Verrucomicrobiota bacterium
GAACTCCGCCCGCGTAGAGCGGGCGGAATCGGGCGACAAGGGATTGCGCCGCTGTACGCGGCGCTACGCCTCGCAGCGCGAGGCGTTCCACCACCTGACCGTCACTTTGAATCGCACCCTGTTGTGAAAGCTGTGCGCCGCCTCGCTAGTCCTTGATTCTTCGCCACAGTCTCTCCGTCTTTCAATCACGCCCACAAACTTACGCCACCGACAAACCTCTTGAGTTAAGCCGCTCGCAAGTTACGATGGCATCGTTCCCGCACCGCCAACCTGTGCAGGACAAAAGTTGTAACATGCGTGTCTCATCAATTCTCGCAACGATCTGTTCGCTCTGCCTAGCGATCAATACTTTCTCCGCAACTATCACCAACAGCACGGCGAATTTGACTGGCGCGGTGAATCCCGGCGGCATCGCAACAACAGCGTGGTTCGAGTGGGGGCTTGGCTCGCGCTTTGATCAAGTGACGACTCCCACGTCGCTCGGCAGCGGCGTCAGTGCGGTGGCGTTCACCAACACGGTCGCTGGGCTGACGCCCGGCCTCGCCTACAACTTCCGCGTCGTGGCGAGTAATAGTGTCGGCACGATCACTCGCGGAGTTTCGAGCGCGCTGCTCGCTCCGACATTCAATCTCAACGGCGCGAATCCTCTCACCAACATCTGGGGCACGGCGTATGTCGAGCCGGGCGCGACGGCGACAGGTTTCCCCGTGAGCCTGGCGGCGGGTCGCGCGCACACGGCGGCGTTGAGAGCGGGCAACACCGTCGCGGTGTGGGGAGATAATGCGCTCAAGCAAACCAACTCGCCCGCGAGCGCAACCAATCTTATCGCCATCGCCTCCGGACAAAATCACACCGTCGCCGCGCGCGCGAATGGAACAGTCGTGGCGTGGGGCGAAAACACTTCCGGCCAGACGAACGTGATTTCAGCGGCATCGAACGTAGTCGCGGTCGCAGCGGGTGAATCTTTTTGCCTCGCGCTCCGAACCAACGGCACAGTCGTCGGGTGGGGTGATAATTTCTTTGGTCAGACGAATGCGCCAACTGGAACGACGAACATCTCAGCCATCGCCGCTGGGCAACGACATTGTCTCGCACTGCGAAACACCGGCACGATCACCGCGTGGGGTTACAACGGATTCGGCCAGACGAATGTTCCCGCTACTGCGACCAGCGTGAAAGCCATCGCCGCCGGATCAGGCCACAGCCTCGCATTGAAAGCAGACGGCTCCGTGTTGGTGTGGGGATTGAACTCCTATTTCCAGACGAACATCCCGCCAACGGTCACAAACGTCATCGCCATCGCCGCTGGGTTTTATCACAGCCTCGCATTGCGCGCGGATGGATCGGTCGTCGCATGGGGCGCGGGCACAAACAACACTGGAGCGACACCGCACTTCGGGCAATGCGTTGTTCCGTCGAGCGCGACGAACGTGATCGCCATCGCGGCGGGATATTATCACAGCCTCGCGATGCGAGCGGACGGCTCGATCATCACTTGGGGTGCGGGCAAGACGAACACCGGAAGTTTTCCTAACTTCGGTCAGGCGATTGTGCCATCGGGCTTGGAAGCGATTTCGCCAACGCTGTTCGTGAGCGGCACAGTGAACACAAATCTCACCGGCAGCTATCCGATCAACTACACCGTCACGAATGCGTTCGGCGGAGTGGCCACGGCCTCGCGCACTGTGTTCGTCACCGCGCCACCGCCGTCGCCTGTTTTAGTTTCTTCATCCGTGTTGCCCGGCGGATCGTTCCAATTCAACTTCACCAACGCCACGCCGATCAATTTCACCGTGTTGGCCTCAACAAATGTGACGCTGCCGTCGAGCAACTGGACGGTGCTGGGCGCGGCCACGGTGATTTCGCCGGGCGTGTATCAATTCACCGACGCGCAGGCGACGAACTTCCCGCACCGCTTCTATCAGGTGAGATCGCCGTAGCATCGGAACACGCCAACTTAAATTCTTCCGTCTCGCTCAAAATTTTCTTAAAAAAATCTTGTGAAGTATTTCACGACCGGGCAATCTGCGCGTCCTTTCGTCGCCCGGTATCGGCGTGAATCCAGGCCGCTGCGCGACGGGGTTTCAGATTTTTTCGATGCGATTGCTTAAAATCATTTTGGCGTCCGTTTTGTTCGTGGCTTTGCCGACAATGCTCCTCGCCCAGGAACATGCGGCGACGGTCACCGCAGAAGCGACTCACGCAACGACCGATGCTGCGGCAACTCATGTCGCAGATGCGGCCCACGCGAAACATGACAAACACAGCGGTCTCCCAGCCGCAGCCCCGGTTTTCTCGGTCGGCCCGCTTCAGTTCACCAGTTCAACCGTGATTACTTGGATCGTGGCGTTGATTCTGATCATCGTCGCCCAACTCGCCACCCGCAAAATCTCACTCGTCCCGTCCGGGTTGCAGAACTTCATGGAATGGCTCGTGGAGGGGATGTACGACTTCTTCGGCGAAATCCTCGGCAAACATCTCGTCAAAAAAACATTCTGGTTCTTCTGCACGCTCTTCCTGTTCATTCTCGTCACGAACTGGTTCGGGCTGATTCCCGGCGTCGGCACTATCGGCTGGGGCACGCCGGACGCCGACGGTCATCTGCATCACATTTCCGAACCCATCCTGCGCGGCGGCAACGCGGACTTGAACATGACGCTGGCGATGGCGCTGACGTTCTTCGCGCTGTGGCTCGTCTGGTCGCTGCAATCGCTCGGCATCGGCGGTTTCATCAAGCATCTGTTTTCCGGCGGCGACAATGGCAAAGGTTTCATGGCCTGGTTCATGATCGCGATCTTCCTGTTCGTCGGCGTGATTGAAGTCATCTCCATCGCGTTCCGTCCGGTATCGCTCTCGTTCCGTCTCTACGGAAACATTTTCGCCGGTGAAAACATCCTCGAAGCGATGATGGCACTCGGCGGCAAATGGTTTGGCTGCATCCTGCCGCTGCCGTTTTACTTTTTGGAATTGCTCGTCGGCCTTGTGCAAGCACTCGTGTTTGCGCTGCTGACCTCCGTGTTCACCGCGTTGATGTGCGAGCATCACGAGGAAGGCCACGGCGAAGGGCATGAAGCGCACGGCGACAAGAAAAACGCGCACGCGCATTGAACCATTTCGTCCGTCAGACCGTGGGCAAACTGCGGGGGCGGATGAGAACAACAGAAACGAAAGATAAAACTATGACAGGCAGTCTTCACATCGGTCTGGCGGCCCTCGGGTCAGCCATTGGCGTGGGAATCATCGGCATGAAGGCCGCAGAAGCGACCGGACGCAATCCGGGCGCGGCTGGCGCAATCCGCAACCAGGCGATCATTTTCGCCGCGTTGGCGGAAGGCGTGGTCTTCTTTGCGATCTTCCTCGCGAAGTAACATCGTGGACGCGGAGTCGCAAGACTCCGCGTCTCCTGTCTTTCAAATCGAACAACATGAACTTTGTAATTTTAGCAGCAGCCGACGCAGAGAATCCGATTGCCAAAATCGCCACCCAGTTTGGCGTGTCGTGGCAGTTGTTGATCTCGCAGATCATCCTCTTCGTCGTCGTCGCGCTCGCGCTCAAGAAATTTGCCTACGGCCCGCTCCTCAAGGTTCTCGAAGAGCGCCGGAACAAGATCGCGGAAAGCCTCGCCAACGCCGAGCAGATCAAGAAAGACCTCGCCAATGCTCAAACCAAGGCACAAGAGATTTTGACCCAGGCCAGCCAGCAGGCCACCAAAGCCATCGAGGAAGCTCGCGCCGCTGCGGCCAAGGTGCAGGAAGTTGAAACGCAGAAAGCCATTGCCGCTGCGAATGACATCATCGCCAAGGCCAAGCAGGCCAGCGAAGCTGAACTCGCTCGCATGAAGGCTGAGTTGCGCAAGGAAGTCGGCCGCCTCGTGGTCGCCACCAGCGCGAAAGTCACCGGCGGAATTTTGACTGCCGAGCAACAGACGCGTCTGGCGGAAGACACGAACAAGCAGCTCGCGGCCAACTAATTTCAGTTCACGCGCCGAATGAAAATCAGCAAACAAGCTCGTCGGGACGGCAAGTCGCTGTTCAACAATTGTCGCGTCGGCGGCATGTTGGATGAGGCGCGCGTCCGCAAGACGGTCAGCGCAGTCATCGAGATGAAGCCGCGTGGTTATGTGGCGATCCTCTCGCACTTTCAGCGGCTCGTGAAGTTGGACATCGAACGCCGCTCGGCCACGGTCGAGAGCGCGGTGGCGGCGAGCGAGGCGTTGCAGTCGTCGGTGACGGCGAATCTCGCAGCGCGTTACGGCGCGGGCTTGAATGTGAAGTTCGCGGTGAATCCGTCCTTGATCGGCGGATTGCGCGTGAAGGTGGGCAGCGATGTTTATGACGGCAGCGTGAAGGCGCGGTTGAGTGAACTGGAAGCGAACTTTTGATGTAACTGATTTAACTCATTTAACCAGTCACGGATTAATGACCGGGTTAAACAGGTTAAATGGTTAAATGAGTGAATAAGTGAAGAGTGATTTGAGATAACTATGAGCAATCTATTGCAAGAAATCGAAGCGCAGATCAGCGGCGTGAAAACGTCGGTGAACAAGCAGAACGTCGGCATCGTCCGCGAAGTCTCGGACGGCGTCGCCAAGATCGAAGGCCTCACCGATTGCATGTCCAATGAGATGTTGGACTTCGGCAACGGCGTCATCGGCCTCGCGCTCAACCTCGAAGAAACCGAAGTCGGCGCGATCATTCTCGGCGACTACCTCGGCGTCAGCGAAGGCGCGGAAGTCAAGACGACGGGCAAGTTGCTCTCCGTGCCCGTCGGCAAAGGTTTGCTCGGTCGCGTGGTGGATTGCTTGGGTCGCCCGCTCGACGGCAAAGGCCCGATCAAGGAAGACGCTTTTTATCCCGTCGAAAAAATTGCGCCCGGCATCGTGAAGCGCAAATCCGTCAGCCAGCCCGTGCAGACGGGCATCATGGCGATTGACGCGATGATTCCGATCGGTCGCGGTCAACGCGAACTCATCATCGGCGACCGTTCGACCGGCAAGACGACCATCGGCGTGGACACGATGATCAATCAGTCCCGCATGAACAAAGTCGGTCGCGCGTCCGGCGACAAGTCGTTCCGCCCGGTCTATAACATTTACGTCGCCGTCGGTCAGAAGCAGTCGAACATCGCGCGCGTCATCGCCGAACTCGAAAAAGCTGGCGCGATGGAAGACACCATCGTCGTGGCGGCGGGTGCTTCCGAGTCCGCAGCGAACCAATATCTCGCTCCGTTCTCTGGTGCGTCTATTGGCGAATGGTTTATGGATAACGGCATGGACGCGTTGATCATTTTTGACGATCTCTCCAAGCAAGCCGTCGCGTATCGTCAGGTCGCGCTCATCTTGAAGCGTCCGTCCGGTCGCGAAGCGTATCCCGGTGACGTGTTTTATCTGCACAGCCGTTTGCTCGAACGCTCGGCTCGTGTCTCTGAAAAGTATGGCAACGGTTCACTCACCGCGCTGCCGATCATCGAGACGCAGGCGGGCGACGTTTCGGCCTACATTCCGACGAACGTGATCTCGATCACGGACGGCCAGATTTATCTCGAAACCGATTTGTTCTACCAAGGTGTGCGTCCCGCTGTGTCCGTCGGTCTCTCCGTGAGCCGCGTCGGTTCAGCCGCGCAGATCAAAGCGATGAAGCAGGTGGCCGGTCGTATCAAAGGTGACTTGGCGCAATACCGCGAACTCGCGGCGTTCGCGCAGTTTGGCTCGGACCTCGACGCGAAGACGCAGGGCATTCTCGAACGCGGCAAGCGCGTCGTGGAAATTTTCAAGCAGCCGCAGTTCAACCCGATTCCCGTCGAAGTGCAGTCCGCGATCCTCTGGGCCGTGCAGCAGAACTTCTTCGATGATGTCGCGGTGGAGAAGGTGAAGGATTGCCAGAACAAAATGACGGACTTCCTCAACACGCGCAAAGCCGACGTGCTGACGAAAATCCGCACTGAGAAAGCCATCAGCGAAGCGCTCGCCGCCGAGTTGAAGGCCGCGATCACGGAGTTCAAGCAGACGTATCGGTGAAATCTTTGAGGTCGCAATTTGCGACCTCAAAATAAAACCATGTTCATGGCCAACAACGAAACCACATACGCTCCGATTCGCCGGATTGAGGATTTGATTTTCCTCGTTCGCGGTCAGCGTGTGATGTTGGATTCGGACATGGCCAAGGTATATGGCGTCAGCACCACCCGCTTGAACGAACAATTTCAGCGCAATCAGGATAGATTCCCGGATGCGTTTGCATTTCAACTTACCAGCCAAGAGTTTGCAGCTTTGATATCGCAAAAAGCGATATCAAAGAAAGGTCGAGGTGGAAGGCGAACGTTGCCGTGGGTTTTTACCGAGCATGGCGCGCTCCAATTGGCAAACGTGCTGCGAAGCGAGACTGCGGCAAAAGCCAGCGTCCGAGTCGTTCAGGTTTTTATTTCCATGCGCGAACAGTTGGCCGCGCACAAGGAACTCGCGGGCAAACTCACGGAGTTGGAAGGCCGCATAACTGGACACGATGAGGCGTTGCAAAATTTGTTTGAGGCGATCCGCCAGTTGATCGCCCCGCCAATGCCGGAGAGCCGGAAACAGATCGGGTTTATGCGCGAAACTTCGCCGCCATACCGGGTCAAAGCTAAATCGAAGAAATAATTTCATGCCCAGCACACGCGACATCCGCCGACGCATCAAGTCGGTAAAAAATACGGCGCAGATCACGAAGGCCATGCAGATGGTCGCTTCGTCGAAGATGCGCAAGGCGCAGCTCGCCGCGCTGTCGGGGCGTCCGTATGCCAAGTTGATGAACACGATGCTCGCCGACGTTTCGGGCGACGCGAAAGATTTCACGCATCCGCTCATGGAAAAACGCGGCGGCAAGAAGCGTTGCGTGATTCTCGTCAGCTCGGACAAAGGTTTGTGCGGCGCGCTTAACTCCAACTTGACGCGCGAAGCGTTCAAGTATGACAAAGACACGACCGTATTCGTGTGCGCTGGCAAGAAGGGCGCGCAGTTCGTTGCACGCAACAAACGCAATCTCGCGGCGGAGTTCACCTACAAGGACGCGCCGTTGTTCGCTGAAGCGCGGGCTATTTCCAAATTCGTCCAGGACATGTTCCTCAAGGGCGAAGTAGACAGCGTGGAGATTCTTTACACCAATTTCGTCAGCACACTCGTGCAGAAGCCGGAAGTACAAGCAATGCTGCCCATCGGCGAATTGAAGGGTGTTCAGGCTGGATTGGACGGCGAAGAAACTTCCGTGGCGTTGGAGAAGTCCGGCGTGGAATTTCAGTTTGAGCCAGGCGCAGACGCGGTGCTGGGTTCGTTGTTGCCGCACTATTTGAACTTCCAGATTTATCAAGTGTTGCTCGAAGCGAAGGCATCTGAGCAAAGCTCGCGCATGGTGGCGATGAAGAACGCGACCGACAACGCGAAGCAGCTCATCAAAGACCTCACGCTCGAATACAACAAGCTGCGTCAGGCGAACATCACGAAAGAACTTTTGGAAATCACCACAGCGCAAATGGCGCTCGGTTAACACAGAAAATCTATTCCCATGAACAAAGGCAAAATCGTTCAAATCATCGGACCGGTCGTGGACATCGAGTTCACGGGCAAACTCCCGGCCATCTATAACGCGCTCACCATCGAGTTCACCTCGCCCGGTGCGGCTGGCAAAAACAAGCTGACGCTTGAAGTGCAACAGCACCTTGGCGACAACTGGGTTCGCGCCGTCGCCATGAGCAGCACGGAAGGTCTCAAGCGCGGCGCGGAAGTCACCGACATGGGCGCGCCCATCTCGATGCCCGTCGGCGAAGCCGTCATGGGTCGCGTATTCGACGTGACGGGTCAGGCCGTGGACGAACAAGGCCCGGTGAAGGCGGACAAGTATCTGCCGATTCATCGTCAAGCGCCCGCGCTCGTGGATCAATCCACGTCGCCGCAGATTCTCACGACCGGCATCAAGGTCATTGATTTGATTTGCCCCTTCCTCAAGGGCGGTAAAGTCGGCGCGTTCGGTGGCGCAGGCGTCGGCAAGACCGTCGTCATCATGGAACTCATCAACAACATCGCGAAGCTGCACGGCGGCGTCTCGATGTTCGCGGGCGTCGGTGAACGCACGCGCGAAGGTAACGATCTTTACAACGAAATGATCGAAGCGGGCGTCATCAAAGTGAAGAAGGACGCGAAGGGACATCCCGTCATCGGCGACAACGGTATGCCGATCATCGAACCCGGCTCACGTATCGGTCTCGTGTATGGCCAGATGAACGAGCCGCCCGGCGCGCGTCTCCGCGTCGCGCTGTCCGCGCTCGCCGTGACCGAGTATTTCCGCGACGAAAAAAATCAGGACGTGCTCCTGTT
>JANNAO010000071.1:0-12776 GCA_031384405.1 Verrucomicrobiota bacterium
GGTCGGCGCATCCGGCTTTGTCTTTTTCTCTTCCGCAAAAAGCATGTTGGGCGCGAGTGCCGCGAGTGCCGCCGTGCCGAGGAAATTTGCGCCCCGCCGCAGAAACTGACGGCGTGTTTCCGAGCGGACGTAGTCTTTGAAGACCGGGTGCGGATTAAATTCAGGGAAGGGATTCATAGTCGTGCTCAAGGGGAGAAACGCAGAGACGCAGAGAACACAGAGAAGCGCAGAGGAAACAATAATTCGTCCTGCTCCGCGAACCTCTGCGTTCTCCGCGTCTCTGCGTTCTGCCTGGTTTTCATTTGTTCAAAACCTCATCAAGATTCATCAACTGGTTCGCCACCATCGTGAATGCTGCGAGTGTCGGTTTGTCGAGCGTTGTGTCGGCCTTGGATTCGCCCACGGCCACCAATGCCTCTGCGTCTTTCGGCGACGATTTGTAGTGCGCAATCAAATCTTTCAGCCCGCTGCCGACGATTCGTTTCTCCGCCGCGCTCAACCGCCGCGCGATCAACCGCTCCGCCATGAAATCAATCCGCGCGGTGTCTTGCGCGCCGCCGTCCTTGAGCGTGCGCTCGGCCAGATTGCGCGCCGCCTCGATGAACTGCGGATCATTCAACGTCACGAGCGCTTGGATCGGTGTGGACGTGCGCTCACGACGCACCGTGCAAGTCTCCCGGTTCGGCGCATTGAGGATGTCCATCGAAGCGGGCGGTGCAGCGCGTTTCCAAAACGTGTAGAGACTGCGCCGATAAAGATTCTCACCCTCGTCGCGCTTGTAGGACCGGGTGTCACTTTCCGGCATCGCCACAGATTCCCAGATTCCGTCCGGCTGATAGGGCTTCACGCTCGGGCCGCCGATCTTTGGCGCGAGCAATCCACCCGCTGCCAAAGCTGTGTCGCGGATCATCTCGGCGTCCATGCGGAATCGCGGCCCGTGTGCAAGCAAGCGGTTCTGAGGATCGCGCAAAAGTTTTTCCGCCGAGTGAACGGCAGATTGCCGATACGTGGCGGATGTGACGAGCAGGTGGAAAAACTTTTTCGTATCCCAGCCGCCATCGCGAAACTCCACCGCCAACCAATCAAGCAATTCCGGATGCGACGGCATTTCACCCGCGATACCAAAATCTCCCGCCGTGCCGACGATGCCCGCACCAAAAAGTTCCTGCCAGTAACGGTTCACCGTCACGCGCGCCGTCATGGGATGTTCCGGACGGACCAGCCATTGCGCGAAGCCAAGGCGGTTGCGCGGCAGTTCGGCGGGCATGGGCGGAAATACTTTCGGCGTTTCCGGCGTCACCTTGTCGCGCCGCTGATCATACTCACCACGGAACAGGAGGTACGCCTCGGCAGACGATTCCTTCTCGTTCATTACATGCGCCACCGTGCCCGACGCCTTGATCTTGCCAGACTCGGCCTTCAGCTTGGATTCGGTGTCGGTAAGTGCAATATAAGTTCCTTCCACATTCTGCAACCATGCCGGAAACGCGTCCTCAATCTCGTCCTTTCCACGCTGGTCTTCAGGTTTAGACGCGAGCCATTTCAAACGCGGCAATATGCCGATGGCTGCCGCCTCCCGCTTCGTCAATACGCGCGAATAAATCCGCACGTCCTGGATGCCCGCGTCCGCCACCGCTGCGCCGCCCGTGCGTTGGCCGATTGTCAGTGGCGCATCCGTACGGATGGATTCCTTGAGCGACTCCTTGTCCTTGTTGAGCTGCTGCTCCTCGCCGTTGATGTAAATCTTCACGCCTTTCACCTTCGACGAACCGTCATACGTCATGCAGACGTGTGACCACTTGTCCTTGGGCAGTTCTTTTTTCGCGACGACTTTCAGCGCGGTGTCAGGCCATTGGTTCACGAGATGCACAACAGGCTTGCCGCCTTCCAGCCACAAATCCCAGCCCGTGTGACCACCACTGTCCTTCATCCGCGCCACGATTGCGCCGTCGCTGCCCTCGCGCCGCTTGACCCACGTTGAAACGCTGAAACTATTCGTCCGCTCGAAATCGCCCGCATCCGCCACGGATACCGCGAAATTTGTCCCCGATGAAAATGCCCGCGCCGCCACGGCACCGGGCAACCAATCAGTGCTCGTGCTGACCGGGACGCGCACACTACTCCCTCGCACGGTCACTTCGAGAAAGTCGCCGCCGCCTTCTGACAACGCTGCCGCGAACTCCGGCTTTTCCGCCGGGCTGTTCGCTTGCAGCGCACCGAAGTCCGGCTTTGCAAGCCACCCATCAAATTCGAGTCGGGCAGATTTCTTGCGCTCGGCGACTTCCCGTCCTGCTTGCGTAATCTCTGATGGCAACGCCGCCCAGCGCGCCTCGTCCTCCGGTTTTGGAATCACGATCACCGGCGCCGTGTCCTTCACATTTCCGTCCATCGCCTTCTGCGTTGTGTTGTTGAAGAACGCGGAGAGCTGGTAAAATTCCTTCTGCGACAGCGGATCGTATTTGTGGTCGTGGCAAACCGCGCAACCTGCGGTCAATCCCATCCACACCTGCGACGTCGTGTCCGTTCGGTCGCGCGCATACAAAACGAGATACTCCTCATCAATCGCACCGCCCTCGCTCGTGGTGATGTTGCAACGATTGAAGCCGCTGGCGATTTTTTGTTCGAGCGTGGCTTTGGGCAGCAGATCACCCGCGAGTTGTTCCACCGTGAATTGATCGAACGGCATGTTCGCGTTGAACGCGTTGATGACCCAATCACGATAAGTCCACATCTCGCGGAAGTTGTCGAAGTGAATCCCGTGCGTGTCCGCGTAACGCGCCGCATCCAGCCAGTAACGCCCTCGATGCTCGCCCCATTGCGGCGTCGCCATCCAGCGATCCACGAGCTTCTCGTACGCATCGGGGGATTTGTCTGCGACGAATGCCTCGACCTCCTCCGGCTTCGGCGGCAGCCCGGTCAGATCGAGACTCAAACGCCGCGCCAACGTGCGCCGATCCGCTTCGGATGCGGGCTTGAGCTTCGCTTTTTCGAGCCGCGCGAGAATGAATTGATCAATCGGATTGCGAACCCACTTTGCGTTCTTCACCTGCGGCAACGGTGCTTTCACCGGTGCGATGAACGACCAGTGCGGTTGAAACTTCGCGCCCTCGGCAATCCAACGCTTGAGAATCTCTTTTTGCTGCGGCGTGAGCGTCTTGTGCGACTCCGGCGGTGGCATGATGTCGTCCTCGCTCTCCGCAAAGATACGTTTGATAACCTCACTCGCCTCCACGTTGCCCGGAACAATCGCCACCGCATCATCTCCGCGCTTCGCCGTGGCCTCATCAAACGTATCGAGCCGCAACTTCGCCTTGCGCGACGCGGAATCCACGCCATGACACGAGAAACAGTTCTCCGCGAGGATCGGGCGCACTTCGCGATTATATTCAACTGGCGGCACGCTGTTGGCCGCCATCAGGTCAAGCGCGCAAGCTGCAACAATCCAGATGCCGATAAGTTTTATTAGTCCGAGACGCATGTATTTAGTGTGATTCTATTTTGTCGGGGCGTTCTGACGAATTCAAGCTTGGTCAAATTCAAATTAACTCGAACGACGTCGCGCCGATCACTTCAGACTCATCGCCTCAGTCAACGCTTTCACCAGTTCGGCGTGCGGCGTGCCGCCAAGTTGCGTGCAGCGTTCCACATCTTGCATCGCGCGCTCGTATTCCTTCAACCGATAATAGATCGCGGCGCGATTGTTGTAGGTAAGCGAATCACCCGGCGAGAGCGCGATGGCCCGCGCGTAATTCTCCAGCGCGCCAGGCAGATCACCCGTGCGCGCTAGGATGTTTCCGAGGTTATTGTAGGCGTTCGCATAATTCGGATTCAACGTGATGGCCTTGCGACAATCTTCGGTGGCGGCAGCGTAATCACCTTTCATGAAACGAGCGGTGGCGCGGTTGTTGTAGGAGTTGGGTGCGTTGGGAGAAAGTTTGATCGCGGACGTGAAATCGCTGATGGCTTCATCGTAGCGTTGCAAATCGAGCAAGACATCGGCGCGACTGTTGTAGCCCTCGGCGTTGCGCGGTTCGGCTTTCACCATCTGCGAGAGATCGGCCTTCGCTTCTTCCATGCGCCCGGTCTTTTGATACGCAGTGATGCGGTTGATGTAAGCTTTCACGTAACGGGGATCCAACTCGATGGCGCGGGACAGCGGTTCAATCGCTAGTTCGTATTCGCGTCTGTCGAGATGGCAGACGGCGATGTTGTTGTAGGAAACCGGATGAGGATCGGCTTTGATCGCGGCGGTGAACAACGCGAGGGAATCCTTCCACCGCGGCAAATCGGAGTGCGTGGCGAAGGCGCACGCTGCGACAATGAGTGCGCCAATGACTGCCCCGACGCGTTGAAGCAACCGTTTCTCTCGCACAACGCAGGCAATCAGCCACGCGACGATGATGGTGAGTCCGATGGATGAAACGTAGGAGTAACGTTCCGCCACGGAGATGTGGCCGATGCGAACAATGCCGACGACGGGAACAAGCGTTCCCAAAAACCAGAACCAGCCGACCGCGAACCACGGTTGCTTGAAAAGTCGCCAGACAGCGAGCGATGTGATTATTGCGAACAAGACCATGATGACCGCGGCTGCACTGATGGGTGTCGTGGCGGATGGATGGATGGCGTTCAGATTAACGGGGAGGAACACCTTTTTGAGATAGAATGCGTAATTGCCAGCGACCTGCGTGATGCGTTCGGACAATGGCTTGTGATTTTGATTCACCGCACCGTAATGCGCCTGCGCCCAATAAGTCGCCACGCAGAACAGCAGGACGATGACGAACAGCGGAAGTTTCTCGCGGACTCGCGGCCAGAGTTGCGCGCGAACGGATGGCCAATCGTGACCCAAACGATTGAGCGGCCAGAAATCCAGCAGCAACAGCACGAAGGGAAACGTGACGAGCATCGGTTTGGCCATCAGCCCAAGCAGCAAACAGACTACGACAGCCATGAAATGTTTCCGCGAGGGCGATTCTACGTGCCGCGCATAGGCGAGCAGGCCGAGCATGAACAGCAATGTGCTCAACACGTCCTTGCGTTCAGAAATCCACGCCACGGATTCGCAGCGCAATGGATGAAAGGCAAACACAGCCGCGACGAACGCACTCAACCAGAGTTGTTTCGTCATCCGCTGCAAGACGAGCAGCAGCAGTCCGGCGTTCAGAGAATGGAGCAGGATGTTCACTGCGTGCGGCCCGGCGGGCGATGGGCCAAACGTTTCCACGTCGAACATGTGCGAGAACCACGTCAGCGGCATCCAACTTCCCCCGGCGATGCTGGTGAAGGCATAGCGAACGCTGGTTTCTGAGAAGCCGTTCAGCACATCCTTGTTCGCATAAACATAGATGCCGTCGTCGTAGTCCACGTAGTCGAAGCGGATGGCGGGAGCGAAAAGCAGAAACGTGGCAACCGCCAGAAGCGTGGCGAGCCAGCGCGATTTCTCTTCCGGCGAAAGATTTAGTGTGTTCGACATGGAGCGAAAGTAGCCTAAGAAACCGCGACCACACGGGCAAGCATCAGGGTTTTCGGTGTAGCGGTGGGCATCATTGCCCGCCGTAGAGTCGGGCTTCCTAGCCCGGCGGGGAAAATCGCACGCAGAACAATGGACGCCGATGTTTTTGAAACGTGATGCAAATCATCGTTCTTTCCGGGCGGCAGGGATGCACGCCCTCCACGGCAACCAAGATGGTTGCCGCCACGTAATCACGGTTTTCGTCCGCTCGCTTCGGACAACGCATGGAGAAAACTTTCATGCGGAGTGCCGCCGAGTTTCTTGCACTGGTCAATATCACGCCACGCTTGGTCGTAGTGCTGCGTCTTGAAGTACACCACGGCACGGTTCTGATAGCTGGCGGCATTCGTCGGTGAGAGTTCGATGACCTTACTCAAATCTGCAAGAGCCGCCAGCCAGTTGCCCGAACTGACGTGAGCATTGCCTCGACTGGTGTGAGCGCGTTCGTCATTCGGATCGAGCTGTATCGCTTTGTTGTAATCAACCAGTGCGCCCGACACATCGTTCAACTTGAAACGCATGTCCGCTCGACCGCGAAAAGAATCCGCGCGTCTGGGTTCAAGTTTGAACAACGTCGCGAACAGATGCCACGCCTCTTCGGGATCGTTTGTGGATGGAACAGCCGAATTACCGCCAACGCGATTGCGCATCGGCTGAATGGGGCGCGTGCCGAGCTTTACGGCTTGGTCGTAATCTGCTTTGGCACTCTCGTAATCATCCAACCACGCATAAGCGAGGGAACGATTTCCGTAAGTCTGTCCGTATTCAGGATTCATTTCGATGGCGCGATTGCACGACTCGATGGCTTGTGTGTATTCGCCCCGCCCGATTTGGAAATAGGCGAGATTGTTCCAAGCAACGCGGTGGGGAGACACTTGAACGGCTGACGCGAAGAGTGCCCCGGAATCCTTCCAGCGCGGCAGATCATTCCTTGTAGCAATCATCATCAATCCGACCAACACCACAGCCAACGTTGCAAAAACACGCTGAAGCCACAGGCGATTGGCTGCAATCCGTCCTGCGGCCCATGCGACAATTACGAACAACCCGATACTCGGAAGATAGGTGTAGCGATCCGCCACCGTCGTATATCCGACACGCACAATCCCGATGACCGGCACCAGCGTCCCGATGAACCACAGCCAGCCAACCGTGAACCACGGTGCGTGAAAAATCACCGCCGGAGCGAGCATCGTCATGGCAATGACAACGATCATCAAAACGACGGCTTTCACTTCCACCCTGCTGATACCAAGCGCGACTGATGATTGGTCGAACGCGCGCCAACCCCTCACCCGGCCTTCGGCCACCCTCTCCCCATCCGATCGGGAGAGGGAAGAGGTGAGGGGACTTCCGTTGTTCACCCGGCTTTCACGGGTAGTTGGTATGACATCCGGGTAAAGCACGGTGCGATTGGATGGCAGAATGTTTTGTTGCAGATAGAATCCGTAGCTGGCTACGACCGCTGAAATCTTTTCCGCCACAGAAGTTGGCGGGCGACTTACTGCTCCACTTTTGTCCTGCGACCAAAATGTCAGTCCGCAAAACACCAGAACGATTGCAAACAGCCACGCTTTCTCACGCACCAACGGCCACAGGCGGGAACGCAACGTCTTCCAATCATCTCCCACGCGCCGCAGCGGCCAGACATCCAGCAGCAACAGGACGAACGGAAACGTGACCAGCATCGGTTTGGACATCAAGCCGAGCATCAGGCAAACCAGCACCACGCCGAGACTGGAGCGTCGGTCTGTGACCAGCTTTGGACGAGACGACGACGAAAAGCCGGTCGCAGACCGGCGCTCCGCATACCGCGAATAGGCCAGCATCCCCAGCATCCAAAACACGCCGCTCAAGACGTCCTTGCGCTCGGCGATCCATACGACTGATTCGGTTCGCAATGGGTGAAATGCAAACGCCGCCGCCACGAACCAACTCGCACCAAATCGTTGGGTGAGTTTGTGAAGTGCAATGAAAAGCAGCGCGGCGCAGAGGCTGTGGAGCAGGATGTTTGTGAGATGATGTCCCCACGGATGATTCCCGAACAATGATTGATCCAGCATGAGCGAGAGCCAGGTCAACGGCATCCAGCTTCCGCCATCAATCGAGCGAAAGGCGTAAAGGAATCCTTCTGCGCTCAATCCTTTCAGGACGTGGGCGTTCTCATAGACATAGACGCCGTCGTCGTATTGCAAGTAGTCGTAGCGAAGAGCGGGAGCGAACAGGGCGAAGGTCAGCACCATCAAAACTGCTGCCCCGGTTCGGACCGTGAGCCAGCCCCCAGCCAAGCTGCCGGAGGTGATTGTTGCAGGAGTCATGCGGGAATGCTGCCAAAAGAGCTTCGTGACAAAAAGAAAAACGGCGAACCGAAGTTCGCCGTTTTGAAACTATGAAACAACTTATCCGACGTTTAGCTATGACGACGGCGCAAGACGAGAGCGAGAACGCCCAGTCCACCGATTGCTGCCATCGCGGGTTCGGGAACCGAAGTGTAAGGAGTCACGTCGGCGAATCCTTCGCCAACACGGATTTCATCAAGCTCCATGGATCCGTAGCCTTGAGTGGCGTTTGTGCCACCGCCGAAGATGCGGAAGCGATTAAAGACCAGATCACGAGTGATGGCTAATCCCGGATTGAAATCATTCGCATTGAGCGTGATGTCGGCAGCACCATCAGCAGGTACCACATTCAGGTTAGGATTGATCCAGACGCGGATGGTGTCAGCGTTCGTAAGAAGGCCGCTCACAGCATTGATACCGGGCAAGTGATCAATGCGCATCAACATGAAGTCTGCTGCACCAGCAGCCCAATTGACCGTCGAAACCTTGGTTGCATTCGCGTTACCTTGTTGAAGAACTCCCCAAGTATCATTTGCCAAATTACCCGTCTCGGTGCTTTGGGTCGCACGTCCAATACCGAACATTTCACTTCCGGCTGTTGTTGAGGAGACAGAATTATAGAAAAGCTGCGCGGAAGACGCGCGACCATAGAGGTGATCGTTTGGAGATGCCGCAACCACCGGCTGTGTCAATCCAGTGCGATGAGCGATGAAACTAATCCATGTAGTCTCAGTCAATCCATTGCCACCGCGATTAAAACTAAAACCACGCGTTGGTGTAATGCTCGTGGTAGTTCCAGCACCACCGATGTTGTCACCAGCCGCTCCGCCATCACCAGTTACATGTGCGCGACCACCACTTACGGTAAGCGCGTTACCGATCCCGTCAGTGTAATTGAACCCCGTTGCAAAAACCTGCTGATTGTTGACCAGCGTCGGAATTGTTCCGCTTACTGTCGGCTGCCACGCTTGCGCCCACCCAAATCCGCCGTTCTTGGTGGTATCAAGGTTGCCCGCAGTGTAATCAAATCCCTCATAAGCGAGGAGTGATGCATTGGCCGTTTGTTGACTCAACAGGGCTGACAGCGCGATGGCCGCAGTGCCGATTGAGGTAATAGAACGCAGGTGTTTCATAGTTGTTTTCTGATTTTGGTTGTTGGTGTCCCGTCGGGTATGACCGGATATTTTCACAGATAACGGATCCGGTCAACGGATTTTTGGCGTTAGCAGTGAAAAAGTTTCATAAATGTTGCACTGGCTGGTTTTCATCGGGTCAATCGCGGATGCGTGTCCGAGTGCGACTGGAAGTGCCGCTCAATTGTAGCAGCGGGCATCCTTGCCTGTTGTAGAGCCGGGCTTCTAGCCCGGCGGAGATGTGCGTCGAATGGCTTGAGGGGGCGTAAATCCGAGGGCTTCTCGCTTCTACAACGCATATCCGGGCGGCAGGGATGCACGCCCTCTACGGCAACCAAGGATGGTCGCCGCTACTGAGCGTCACCGTCGAGTCACACCCTTGCCTGACCAACCTATTTGTAGATCAAATACCGCTCGCGGCGTTGTTGGAAGTCCACCAAGTCCATCCGCCATGTGGCGCGGATGTCGTCGAGCGGTTTGTCTTCCTTGATGGCGGCGAGCGTCGAGGCGTGGAGCAACAGATTTTTCGGTTGATCCACGGGGAAATCTTTCGGATAGAGCCGATACACCGTCTTCATGATGAGCAGGCCGACATCCACCACGTTACAACTCTTGCGGTCGTTGAGCATGATATAGACGCCACGACATTCCTTGCCTTTGTGGACGCTGTACGTCGGTGTGAACCGGATCGGGATAAACGCCACGCCCGGCAACGCAGCGCGGTTTAACTCCTCGGCCAACTTCACGTCATCAATGTAGGGCGCGCCCACGATCTCAAACGGCGTATCCGTCCCACGCCCCACGGACAATGCTTGTTCCAGTAGCCCGACGCCGGGATACAGGATCGCCTGTTTCAAGTTGCGCATGTTCGGCGAGGGATTCGTCCACGGCAGCCCCGTTTCGTCGAGATAAGAATCGCGCCGCCAGTGTTCCAGTTCGATCACGGTGAGCTTGGCGTTGGTCTTGCGCTCGATGTTGTACATCTGAGCGAGTTCGCCCATCGTCATGGCATAGCGCAATGGCTTGGGATGAAACCCCACGAAGGTTGTCTTCTCCGTCAACACCGGCCCGTCCATCGTCACGCCATCAATCGGATTGGCGCGATCCAGCACAATGAATTCAATGCCCGCTTCCGCCGCCGCTTCCATGCACAGCCCCATCGTGGAGGTGTAAGTATAGAACCGACAGCCCACGTCTTGGATGTCGAACACCAGCGCGTCGAGTCCTTTCAACTGCGCCTGCGTCGGCTTGCGACGATCCCCGTAAAGGCTGTAAACGGGCAGCCCTGTCTTCGCGTCCTTGCTATCGCCAACCTTCTCATCCACTTCGCCGCGTATGCCGTGCTCGGGGCCGAACAACGCCACGAGCGTAACTCCGGGCGCGTTCTTCAGCAGATCAATCGTGGCAACGCGATTGCGGTCGTGCCCAGTGTGATTGGTGATGAGTCCGATGCGTTTGCCTTTGAGCGGTGCGAACTTGTTTTTCACCAGCACATCAATGCCGTTGAGCGTGGGATTGGTAGGGCGCGTCACTCCGTGCGCGCCGTCGGCGACTGGTGGGGCGAGGCTACTGACGAGCCGGCTCGCGGGGACGCTCGCCCCACCAATATCAGCTTGCTCGCGCGGCGACAGCACCCCCGGCACATTCTTAAAATCAAAATCCGTCACCCACTGTGCGGCGAGCGTTCCCAACTTCTTGCGCAACGCGATCACACTCCCTTTCTCCGTCGGATGATTGCGGTTCGACAGAAAGATCACGAACGACTTCGAGAACGGATCAATCCAGATGGAAGTGCCCGTCCAACCCGTGTGTCCATACGAGCCAAGCGGAAAAATTTCCCCGCGCGGCCCGCTGTAACTCGTGTCAATGTCCCAGCCGATGCCGCGTCGCCCAACCACGTTCGGCGGCGTTTGCACGCTTGTCATCAGCTTCACCGTCTCCGGCTTAAAGACGCGCACACCGTCGAGTTCGCCGCCGTTCAACAACATCCGCGCGTAACGCGCCAGATCGCTCGCCGTAATAAACAACCCCGCATGTCCCGCCACGCCACCCATTCGTCGCGCGCGCGGATCATGCACCACGCCGCGAACCGTCGTGTTGCCTTCCACTTCCGTCGGCGCAATGCGTCCCAGCTTTTCCTTCGGCGGATTGAACCCCGTGTCTTTCATGCCCAGCGGCACGTAGAGTTCGGCTTGGAGGAATTGGTCCAGCGATTTGCCGGAAATGCGGCGCACGATTTCGCCCAGCAGGATTGGCCCGGTGTCGCTATAAACAATTTTCTCACCGGGTTTGGTGGCAAGTTTCTCGGCGCAAGACAACCGGATCGCCTCGTCGTAGCCAGTCCAATCCGGCTTCAAACTGATGTCCGGTCGCAAACCAGAAACGTGCGTGATGAGTTGGCGAATGGTGACGTTTTCCTTTCCGCCGCCGGTGAACTCAGGAAGATATTTCGCCACGAGATCGTCAAGCCCCAGTTGGCCGCGTTCCACCAGCAACATCACCGCCGGAGCGCAGGCGACGACCTTCGTGAGCGACGCAGCATCGAAGATCGTATTCTCGGTCATTGCTTCTTCGGCGGGAACAACAGCGCGTTTGCCGAACGCCTTTTGATAACTGCGCCCGCCCTGTTCCACCCAAAGCACACCGCCGGGACATTTCTTCTCCGAGATGGCTTCGTTGATGGCGGTGTCCATCGCGATTTGTTTTTCGTAACGAACGATGTCATTCGTCTTGATGGCGTATTGAGCGGAGGCGGAGAAAACAAAAGCTCCAAGCACCAACATCCAAGCACCAGAGAAGCACCAACGTTCAAGCTCCAAAACGAATGAGCGGCGATGAATCGTCGAGTTGCAAGATCGAGGTTGTTGATTGGAATTTCTCTGGTGCTTGGATGTTGATGCTTGGTGCTTCCCAGTCAACTTGTCAAAAAATGTTTTCATAGGATCAAGAGTTTCACCGACAATATTTTTCATGGCTGCAACCAATCCGCGCGCACGGCTTTCATTCCATTGATCAAAAACTGGATCGCCACCGCAGCGACCAGCAAACCCATGATGCGGGTGGTGATCTTCAACGCAATCGGATTCAGCCACTGCGCGCCCCGGGCTGACACGCGAAAGATCAGGTAGCTCGAATACGCCACCGCCACGATGCACACGTAAAGCGAGACGTGTTGCGCCACGTCTGCGGCGCGGGATTGGAGCAGGATGGCCGTGGAGATCGCGCCCGGGCCAGCCAGCATCGGCACGCCGAGCGGCGTGATGGCGATGTCGGATTTCTCCGCGCCCGCACTGGTTTCCTCGCTGGTCTCGACGACGCGTGAGCGTTGCGCTTTCAACATGTCCAGCGCGACGACCAACAGCACGATGCTCGTCGCGATCTGAAACGCGGGCATGGTGATGCCGAACAGTTTGAAGATCATCTTTCCCGCCACGGCGAACAACAACAGCACCGACGCCATGACGATGGAAGCCAGCCGCGCCATGCGGATGCGCTGCTCCGGTGTGTCGCGCGGCGTCATGGCGATGAACGCCGGAATGGTGGCGAACGGGTCCACGATCACGAACATCGAGCCGAACGCGAGCAGGGTGAATTCGATCAGGGCTTGGGTATTCATGCGAATGGAGGGGTAGGGCGTGCAGTCCTCTGCGCGCCGCGAACATAGTTAAGATTTAATACCTTTCGGAAATTCCTGAACGTCTGGGCTGTGATAGTGACGGAGCGCCGGTCTGCGACCGGCTTTGCGGCTGGAAACATTCGGTCCGTGTGGTGTTCCTGTGAAGTGTGGCA
>JANNAO010000076.1:0-7809 GCA_031384405.1 Verrucomicrobiota bacterium
GTCACTCCGTGCGCGCCGGGCGTCAAATGCAACAGGAAGCACACGGGTTCAACACGACGGCGCGCACGGAGTGACGCGCCCTACCATCTCAGGCTCACGGACGGCGCATCTCGAACAGCCCGCGATCGTACTTCGAATCGTAGGTGGAATGAAAGTTCGTGGCGGTGGCGGTGCCTTGATAACGGTAGATTCCGCCAGCCATCGCGCCTAAATCTTCTTCGCCGCTGAAAATCCAGACGTCGCCACGTTGGTCCACTTGCAACTCCACCGTGTAGCTGAAGCTCAGAATTTTCCGATACGTCGCGCGAAACCGGGCTTGGCAGACGCCGTTGGTTTCTCCGGTGATGATGCAACGCAACAGACCTGTGTGTGCATTCACATCGCTCACCCAGCGTCCTTCCCAGCGGCCCGCGATGGAATCCTGCGGAGCGGGTTGTCGCCCAGCGCGCCGCCATTCGCTGTTGAAGCTGGAACAACCGCCCAACAACAAGAGCGCGATACATGCACACCCGGAGAGATGGCGATTCCAGCGCGCCGGTGACTGAGTTCGGATTGATGACTGTTGATCCATCGGTATCGTTCCAGATAAGAGACACGCAACAACGCCGCTTTTCAACTTTGAACTCCGTGCCGCGCGTTGCTACTCTGCGGCCATGTCACGGAAAGACGCATCGGAATCACATCACGGTTGGTCGGATGTCATCGGAGTTGTGTTGCTGGCCACGGCCTTGGTGCTGGCGTTGGCGCAATGGACGTTCGACAAATACGACCTCTCCAGCGTCCGCATCCCACCGAACATGCCGCCCCGAAATTTGATCGGCCCATTCGGCGCGCACTTCGCGCACTGGTTTTTTTTGATCTTTGGCGTGACGGCGTATCTCGTGCCGTTGCTGCTGGCAGCCTTCGGTGTCGCCTACCTTTTTAACTTCCTCGGTTACTTGCGCGAACGGATCAAATGGTCGGTCCTTTGGACATCCGCGTTGTTGATTTCCATCACGGGGTTGCTGCACATCGCGAGCAACTGGGGTTTGATGAAAAGTTTGTATCTGCACATCTCGGCCCAGAGTGCGGGTGGATTTCTTGGCTACATTACCTACGGACAATCCAGCACTCGTGAATGGGGATTGAGCCTCGCTGGCAGCGTTGGAGCGTCCATCATCTATGCTGCGCTCTGCTGCGTCAGCGTTTTGATTCTCACCAACTTCAAACTCGGCGAATGGTTGCAGGCGTGGTTCGACGGAGAAGAACTGCCCGTGGCGAAAGCTGGCGCAACCGCAGCCGAAGCCGCTCTCGAACGCCGGGCACGCGATCTCGAAAAGAAAAAACGCGATCTCGAAGAACAAGTCGCCAACGCCACCACCGTCACCGGTAAAAGCATCCCCACCGGGCCTGCGCTTGGCCAGGATTTCAAGTCCGTGCCCGAACCCAATGTGCGCGACCTGAGCGTGCCTCAAGCCAAGGTGCGCGCGAAAAAATCCAGCGCGCCCGAACCTGAGAAGGAAATTTTGCCGCCGGACGAAGGCGTGGTGATTCCCGCCAGCGAACTCAAGGCTGCTTCAGCCGAAGATGTGTTGGGTCGCAAATCCGAAGCGTCTGCAAAGGCTGAGGACAAAAATTCCGATGGCGAGGATGCCGAATCCGAGGACAAAACCGACGCGCCCAAGCCTGAGCCTGTGATCAACATCACCGGTCTCACGCGTCCAAGACCCAAGGTCAAGAAACCCATCACCGTGGCATCCACGCCGATGATCGGGAACTATCAGTTGCCGTCGCTGGACTTTCTTCAGTTGCCGGACATGACGGTGAAGCCTACGGAGTCCAAAGAAGAGTTGCTCGCCAACGCCCAACTGATGCGGCAGACGCTCGCGCAGTTCGACATCCCTGTTGAGCTTGGTGACATCACCAAAGGCCCGACGATCACTCGTTACGAACTGCATCCCGCGCCCGGCGTGAAGTTGGAAAAGATCACCGCGCTCTCCAACAACATCGCCGCCGCGCTCAAGGCCGAACGCATCAACATCCTCGCACCCGTGCCCGGCAAAAGTTCCGTCGGTGTGGAAGTGGCCAACAAGGTCAAGACCAAGGTCATCATGCGCGACCTGTTCGAGTCCGACGAATGGCGCAACACCAAGGCGCGCATTCCTGTCGCGCTCGGCAAGGATGTTTATGGTCATCCGATCATCGCTGATCTCGCGGAGATGCCGCACTGCCTCATCGCCGGCAGCACCGGGTCGGGCAAATCTGTTTGCATCAACGCCATCATCGCCTCGTTGCTCTATCGCTTCACGCCGGATCAACTGCGTTTCGTGATGATTGACCCCAAGGTCGTCGAGCTTCAGCAATACAACGTGCTGCCGCATCTCGTCGTGCCCGTCGTCACCGATCCCAAGAAGGTGATCCTCGCGTTGCGCTGGGTCGTCAACGAGATGGAGAAGCGCTACCAGATTTTCGCCCGCGTCGGCGTGCGCAACATCGCCACGTTCAACGCGCGTCCGAAAAACAAGCCGCTGCCCGAACGCGAAATGGAATTGCCGCTCACTGCCAAGAAGGAAAAAGTCGAGCCGGGCGCGGATGGATTCGCCGTGGAAGTGGACGAGGAGATCGTCGTGCCGCGCGAGGAAGACATCGTCATCCCGGAAAAACTGTCCTACATCGTCGTCATCGTGGACGAGCTGGCGGACTTGATGTTGGTCGCGCCTGCCGATGTGGAAATGGCCATCGCACGCATCACGCAGATGGCGCGGGCGGCGGGCATCCATTGCATCGTCGCCACACAACGTCCGTCCGTGGACGTGATCACCGGCGTCATCAAGGCGAACATCCCGGCGCGCATCGCATTCCAAGTTGCGGCCAAGGTGGACTCACGCACGATCCTTGATGCGATGGGCGCGGACAAATTGCTCGGCAAGGGCGACATGCTTTATCTCCCGCCGGGTTCGGCGAAGCTGATTCGCATCCAGGGCGCGCTCGTCACCGATCACGAGATTCAAAGCGTGGTGGACTTCATCGCCAAGCAGGCCAAGCCGAGTTACGAGATGGAAATTCACCAACAACTTTCCAAACCGGCGAACACCTTCGGCAACGAGAGCGGCATTGATGAGGACGAAGAGATCATCCAGCAGTGCATCGAAGTCATCCGCGGCGAACAGAAGGCGAGCGTGTCCTTGCTCCAACGCCGACTCCGCCTCGGTTATGGTCGCGCCGCGCGCATCATGGATGAATTGGAAAATCGCGGACTTGTCGGCCCCAGCAACGGTGCCGAGCCGCGCGAAATCCTGATTGATCTGGATGTGCAGCAACCGGGCGAGCCTGCGCCGCAGTAAATTCAAGAAGCGTATCTGCTGCTCAAAGCCCGAACCAAAGGCCCAGCGCAGCGTCAAGTTTTGCAAGGTCAGATTCGTGCAAATGGCCGAGTTGTTTCCTGACCAGATTCCCGGTCGCTGAAGCGATTGCGCGTTTTGCGAACGAAGGATGAATCAATCCCGCCTCGCGCCAGAATTGGAAAGCGAACTCACCCGGACGCAGCCCGTCTCCCACTGAAGTCACTGCCACCACGAGCAAATCATCCGAAGGATAATCCGGGCTGACCACGACTGCGGGGCGGATTTTGGTGGAAGACTGATCCGAAAACGGAAACGGAAGCAGGATGATTGCACCGCGTTTATAGCCGGTCATAATCTGCATCCAGTGGGTTGTCCCAGATTTTTTGAAAAACAGGTTCGGACAAGCGGGCACAACCGTCGGCCAAACTGTCGTCACTCGCGTCCGGCGCGAGGACCGTGACCTTGTCGTTAAGTTTCAACCGTGCGGGTTCATCCAGCACGATAAACCGTCCGTCAAAATGCGCGCTCAGTGTCTGCATGGGCCAACCGTAATTTTCAAGGTGACTTTTATCAAGCGGTAAAACAACCCACGAACAAGTCGCGTCTGACAAAGAATGACCTCCAAAGCCACGCGCCAATTAGTGGGCTAGTTGACTGCGGGTGTAGTATCAGCCACAACGAACAGCATGAACTGGGACTCCCATAAATCGACCGCGTCAGCTCGCAACCATCTTTCCAAGGCGACGTCATGGCTGGGCTTAAGACTCGCCAGCAGCGCGAGTCTGTTACCGCTGGCGATGCTGTTCCTGTTGCTGCTGCCCGCCGCCGTGCAAGCGCAATTCACTTTCACGACCAACAACGGTGAGATCACCATCACGGGATACATCGGTTCATCCGGTGACGTGACCATCCCCAGCACAATCAATGGCCTTCCAGTCACCAGTATCGGAAATTCCGCATTCCAATATCACAACACCCTAACCAACGTCGTGATCTCCGGCAACGTCACGAACATTGGAGAAAGGGCGTTTTGGGGCTGCACTAGCCTGACTCACATCACACTTTCTGAAGGAATTACTGACATCGGATTGGGTGCGTTCTTCCAATGCAGCAGCCTGATCAATGTCACGATTCCCGCCAGTGTCACAACCATCGGAAACTCGGCGTTCTGTTTATGCACCAGCCTAACCAACATCGTGATTCCCAACACCGTCACCAAAGTCGGCCATGCTGTCTTGCGCGACTGCATCGGTCTGACTAGTGTCACGCTCTCTACCAGCGTCAGCAACATCGGAGAACATGCGTTCGATGGCTGTACGAGCTTGGCCAGCGTCACTATTCCAAGCAGTGTGATTACTATCAATTTTGGCGCATTTATACGTTGCACCAGCCTGACCAACATCCAGATTCCTGCCAGCGTCACCAGTATCGAGGGTTTGGCATTTATGGACTGTACGAACCTGACGGCAGTCTATGTCCGGGGTAACGCTCCCAGTATTGGTTTGGAAGCGTTTTACAATGACGACAATGCGACCATCTATTACTTACCAGGAACCACGGGCTGGGGCGTGACATTCGGAGATCGTCCGACAGCGTTTTGGTATCTTCCGAACCCGCTGATTCTTGGCAACAACCCCAGCTTTGGCGTGCAAACCAACGCGTTTGGTTTCATCATCTCTTGGGCCACTAACATTCCCGTGGTGGTGGAAGCCACCACAGAATTAACCAGTCCCAACTGGCTCCCGTTGAAAACCAACTCTCTCTCTGGAGGCTCGTCTTATTTCAGCGATCCAGCGTGGACGAATTATCCCACCCGCTTCTACCGCCTGCGCTCGCCGTGAGAATCCTGATCGCACCGGACAAATTCAAGGGCACGCTCACAGCGCGGCAGGCTGCAGAAGCCATCGCTCTCGGCTGGCGAAAAACGAGGCCTGATGACACGCTCACATTGCTCCCCATTAGCGATGGCGGGGATGGTTTCGGTAGCGTGCTCGGCGATGCGCTTGGTGCGAAGCCTCAACGCATTTCCACCTTGGACGCCGCGCATCGCAAGTGCGTTTCGACGTGGTGGTGGCAGCCGGAAACGCGCACCGCTATCATCGAATCCGCCAACGTCATCGGCCTCGCGATGCTTCCAGCAGGTAAGTTTCATCCGTTCCAGCTCGACACCTTTGGTCTTGGGAAAGTTCTCCATGCAGCGGCGAAGAAGGGCGCGAAGAAGATCATCCTCGGTATCGGCGGCAGTGCGACCAATGATGGCGGCTTCGGTCTCGCGCGAGCGTTGGGTTGGGAGTTTCTGAATGCGCGCGGTGAACGCATCGAACAGTGGACACGACTTCACACGCTCGCAGAAATCCGGCGGCCAAAGTTGTTGAAGCTTCCCAAGATCATCGTGGCGGTGGATGTGGAAAACCCGTTGCTCGGCAAGCGTGGAGCAACCCGCGTCTATGGCGCGCAGAAAGGTTTGCGCGCGGAAGAGTTTGCCATCGGGGAGAAAAATCTGCGCAAGCTGGCATTGATCGCGAAGCAGCAACTAGGATTTGATTTCACTCACGTGCATGGCGCAGGTGCAGCAGGCGGACTTGGCTACGGCCTTGCCACATTTGCGCGTGGCGAATTGCGGCCCGGTTTCGAGTTGCTCGCCAAGACCACCAGACTCGCGAGTTACCTTGACGGCTGCGATCTCGTCATCACTGGCGAGGGTTCACTCGACGTTTCCACGCTCATGGGCAAAGGCGCGGGAGCGCTCGCGCAACTCTGCCGTGCGCGCAGCATTCCCGTGATCGGATTTTCTGGAGTGCTGCAAGATTCACCGAAGTTACGGAAGCTTTTCAACCAAACCCATTCGTTGACGCAACTCACCACGCCGGATCAAGCCCGCTCACGCGCCGCGCACTGGCTGGAAGTTCTCGCCGAGCAAACCGCGAGAGGTGTAGCGGTGGGCATCCTTGCCCGCCGTTGAGGGCGCGCATCCTTGCCCGGCGGAAAAAGCGTTCGAGTAACACACGACACAGGCAATTCAAGAGACGCACAGAAGTCCACGCCTTCTCCGGGCGGCAAGGATGCCGTCCTCTGCGGCAGGCAAGATGCCCACCGCTACCCGCACCCCCGTCTTTGGTCTGGATTCCTTTCCTCTCTGCGACTAAAAATCCGCATGGACAAATTTCTCGAAGCCGCGATTGAAGAAGCGAAGAAAGGTCTTGCGGCTGGCGGCATCCCCATCGGTTCGGTGCTCGTGTTCGACGGCAAGATCATTGGGCGTGGCCACAACCAACGCGTGCAGCACGGCAGCGTGATCCATCACGCCGAGATGAACTGCCTCGAAAATGCCGGGCGACTTAAAGCCTCCGTCTATCAACGGTGCATCCTTTACTCCACGCTTTCGCCATGCCCGATGTGCAGCGGCGCGGCGTTGCTCTACAAGATTCCGCGCATTGTCGTGGGCGAGAATGTGACCTTCCAAGGCCCTGAAACTTACGTCCGCTCACAAGGCGTGAACGTTGAAATCCTCAACGACCCGACGTGCATCAAGCTGATGAACGACTTCATCGCCGCGCGACCCGAATTGTGGAACGAAGACATCGGCGTGTGATCTGGCCAAGTCGCGGCTTGAATTGCTTCTGTCAGGAAATACCCTGTGCGCGAAGCTGCGCTTGACGAACACACACAACGCGGCCTTTCACACTCAGGAATCACATGGCTGGTCACCGTAAAACTTGGAACACGCTCGACGAAATTCGCAAGGCCGCCGAAGAAGGCGACGCGCAGGCGCAGTCGTATCTCGGCGTCGCGTATCAGAACGGCCAGGGTGTTCAGCAGGATTACACTGAGTCCGTGAAGTGGTTTCGCAAGTCAGCAGACCAGAACGATCCCGTCGCCCAGTGCTACCTTGGCTTTTGCTTTTTGTCAGGGCACGGTGTGCCGCAAGAGATGGGTGAAGCCGCGCGCTGGTTCCGTGAAGCCGCAGAACAAGGCGATCCCGCGTCGCAGTTCAATCTCGGTCTGCTCTACGAAACCGGTCAGGGCGTGCCGCAAAATTACGCCGAGGCCGTGAAGTGGTATCACGCCGCCGCCGAACGCGGCGAACCGCAGGCGCAATTCAACCTCGGTGTTTTCTACGAGCAAGGTCACGTCGTCCCGCAAAACTTTGAAGAGGCCGTGCGCTGGTATCGTTCCGCTGCTGAACAGGAGATCGCCCCCGCTCAATGCAATCTCGGCCTCTGCTACCAGACCGGTCGCGGTGTGCCGGAGAACATGCAGGAAGCTATGAAGTGGTTTATCCGCGCCGCCCGCCAAGGCGACAAAACCGCACAACACAATCTCGGCGTCCACTACGCCACGCAAGAATTGGCGCAGCAAGCCGCCGCAGAAGAAGAACCCGAAAAATAGTGGGACAGGCTAGTGGGACAGGCGTCTCGCCTGTCCAGTAGGACAATCAAAAATGCCCCAGCGTCCTCTTTCGTGGAAACATCCCATCGGAAAGGCG
>JANNAO010000085.1:0-2594 GCA_031384405.1 Verrucomicrobiota bacterium
TCACGCCACCGTGCAAGGAATTCTTATCGTTGTTTTGAGCCAACGTGTATTCCTTGCCATTCAAAGTGAACTTGCCGCCCGCGATACGATTCCCATAACGCCCCACCAGGCAGCCGAAGTAAGGTGTGGCCTTGATGTAGCCTTCGAGGTTGTCGTAGCCGAGAACCACGTCACCGAAGTTCCCATTCTTGTCCGCGACCTTGAGCGACGTGACGATGCCGCCGTAGTTGCAGATTTGCGCTTCCGCACCTTTGGAGTTTTTCAGCGTAAAGAGAGAAACAGATTTGCCGTCAGCCGTGCCAAACGGAGTGGAGTTGGTTGAACATTTCATTTTGCAGCATTTCGAGGAAGCGCAGCCAGCGATCAAAAGCGCGCCAACGCCTACGCTCAATATCGCCGCCAAGTTAAACAAGTTTTTCGTCATGGTTGTGTTTGGTTGGTCTGGTCAGTGTTTTTCGCCCTGTCCGTACGTGGCGTTTGCGCCATGTTTACGCAAATAATGCTTGTCGAGCAAGACAGATTGCATCGGCTTGAGCTTCGGATTGATCTTCAACGTCTCGCTCGCGAGCTGTGCGATGAATTCGAGCACGCCGGCGTTGTGAACCGCGTCCGCCACATCCGCACCCCAAGTGAACGGCCCATGACTCGCCACCAACACCGCCGGATGTTGCATCGCATCGAACTTCAATTTCTTGAACGTCTCCACGATGACTTCGCCAGTGTTCGCCTCGTAATCCTTTTTGATCTCGTCCGGTTTCATCAGCCGCGTGCAGGGCACATCGCCATACCAATAATCCGCCTGCGTCGTGCCGTAGCTCGGCAACCCGCGTTGCGCCTGCGCCCAAGCGGTGGCGAACATACTGTGCGTATGCACCACGCCGCCGATCTTCGGAAACGCGCGATACAACACCAGATGCGTGGCCGTGTCTGAACTCGGCTTGAGATTTCCATCCACGACCTTGCCCGTAGCGAGCGAGACGGTGACCATGTGTTTGGGCTTCATGCCATCGTAAGGCACGCCGCTAGGCTTGATGACCATGAGGCCTCGCTCGCGATCCACGCCGCTGGCATTGCCCCACGTTTCGATGACCAATCCTTTGCGAACCAGATCAAGGTTCGCCTTGCAGACTTCAGCTTTTAATTTTTCCAACATAAATTTTGAACCGCTAATCCGAGCTAATCATCGCTAATGCAAAATTGATTAGTGCCGATTAGCGGAAATCAGCGGTTTAACTCTTTCACTTCGGCCGCAGATTATTTCCCAGCCTTAGCCTCCTTGACCAGTTCCAAAATACGCACGTTCATTTCGCGCACGTTCTCCACGTTCACATAACGGTTAAATTGACCACATGCTCACGGCAACGGATGCAATCCTTCCGCGCGAACCTTCCACTTCCCATCCTTCGGAAAACCCGGCGCGTTGTTCGTGTTGCCATCCCAGCCTGCCGCCATCATTGCGACCGCTGAGAGAAATGCGCCGTTCGCCGGGAGATAAACTGCGATCTCCCGCTTCCGGATCGGCCTTTCAGAACCTGTCCCCGCCCGATCATCCACCCGCTGCGGGCAATGACCGTTCACCAGATACTTGTTGTTCGGTCCTTCGCGCAGGAGGATTTCCACAGCCGTCTCCGGACGACCCAGCCGCGCCGCCGTCATTGCGATCATCGGATAATCCCAGCCCCAGATTTTCGTTTCCCAATCCCACGTCATCAGCACCGCATCAAGCGTGCGCTCCATCGTCGCGCGTTCCACGCCGGTGCCCGGCAAAATTCCAAGCGGCGCGAGCATCGTCGGATGATCGTGACGACTCGCAATGTTGTCCCACGTATCGGGATTCGAACCGAGCGCGACATACTTGCCGTCCTTCTCCGGAACGGGCGCGAGGTGTTTGATGATGTGATCCCACTTCTCGTCGCGCTTCATGCCAAGCCGTTCGCGCCACAACTGCGCCGTCTGCAACGCCCATTGCCAATACGCCAGTTCGAACGATGGATTCTGACTCGTGCCCTGATCATAAATCTCCTGCGCGATCCACAACGGCGGGCCAAGCACGTAAATCTTCTTCGCTTCGTCGAAGTGAACCATCGAAGCCATGCACTCCGCCGTCTCCAACACCAGTTCACGATAACGATTCAGCATCCACTTCTCGGGTTTGTTGCGATAAAGCAATTCGCAGAGATGCACCAAATGCGGCTGATTCCACACGATGAGCGGATTGCCGCCAGGACTTTCGCGCATGTCCGGCCCGGTCATCTTTGCCCAACGCGCACCCTTGAGTCCCCTGCTCTGCGCCAAAGCCTTCGCCGCCGGCAACTGACATTGATACCACTCCAGATTCTTCGCGAGCAACGCGTCGTTCCCCCACAACGCAAAGTGCGCCGTGTGCCACCAGATCATTTCCGTGTGATGCTTGCCGTACCAAGTGTTGCAAGTCAGCCCCGTCTCTTGCGGCGGAACATCACCCGCCATCTGCACGGCCATCAGATAACGGGAACGGATCACACGCTCTTCGATCTTGTCCGCACGCGGATCTGTGCTGCCTGAGAAATCCAACGCCGCGCTTTTCTTCCAGAAATTAGCCCAACTGAGAACAC
>JANNAO010000089.1:0-5867 GCA_031384405.1 Verrucomicrobiota bacterium
CGGCACGTCGCGCAAGATATGTTCGATGATGTGGTCGGTGGTGATGCCTTCGGCTTCGGCTTCGAAGTTCGGGATGAGGCGGTGGCGCAACGCGGGCAGCGCGGCGGATTGGATGTCCTCGAAGCTGACGTTGAAGCGGCCTTGCGCCAGCGCGCGGACTTTGCCGGCGAGGATGAGCGTTTGCGCGCCGCGCGGACTGCTGCCGAATCGCAGATACTGGTTCGCAATCGGCGCGGCGGTGTCGGTCTTGGGATGCGTGGCCAGCACGAGGCGCACGGCGTAATCTTTCACATGCGACGCGACGGGGACTTCGCGTACGAGTTTCATGAGTTCGCTGAGGGCTTCGCGGGTCAAAACTTTGTTCACCTCGGTCTTCGTACCGGTGGTGGAGCGATTGATGACTTCGGTCAACTCATCTGCGTTCGGGTAGCCAACGATGATTTTGAAAAAAAAGCGATCCAGTTGCGCCTCGGGCAGCGGATACGTGCCTTCTTGGTCAATCGGGTTTTGCGTGGCCATGACGAAGAAGGGTTCGCCGAGTTTGCGGAGTTCGCCGCCGGCGGTGACCTGTTTTTCCTGCATGGCTTCGAGCATGGCGGATTGCGTCTTGGGCGTGGCGCGATTGATTTCGTCCGCGAGAATTAGGTGCGCGAAGATGGGGCCGCGTTGGAACTCGAAGGCGCGTTTGCCCGCGTCGGTGTCCATGACGAGGTTTGTGCCGAGGATGTCGGCGGGCATGAGGTCGGGCGTGAACTGAATGCGATTGAACGGCATGTCGAGCACTTCGCCGAGCGTTCGGATGAGGAGCGTCTTGCCAAGGCCGGGCACGCCTTCGAGCAGCACGTGGCCGCCGCCGAACAGCGCGATGAGCGTGCTCTCGACGATGTCGGTGTGGCCGACGATGACTTTGCCGATCTCGGCCTGGAGCGCGGCGTAGGTGTCGCGGAAACTTGCTATCTGTTGTTCGGTGCTCATTCGTTGTGGGAGTGTTGCAGGTTACAAGTTGAAAGTTACAGGTTTTGTTTGCCTAGCGTTTTGCGGGTTTTTGAACGCGCGAGTTGCTTGGATGTTTTTCGAGATAGCTGATGAACTTGGCGATGCGGCGAGAGAGGGAGAGTGCGGAGTCGCGCAGGGTATTAAATTCTTTTTCAGTCAGGTATTCCTGATCCAATGCGATGTAAAGTTGCGAGCGAACTTCGCCGGTTGAGCCTTTGGCGATGTTCAGGAACTGGATAAATTCCTTCCGGTAGCCGCGTTCAAATCCTTCGGCGATGTTCGACATCGTTGAAGTCGCTGCCCGGCGGATTTGGTCGCGCAAACCGAAGTCGCGATAGAATCCGCGCTGTTTCGACGCGGTGTAAATGTCTTTGACCAACACCCGCGCATCTTGCCACACGCCCAAGTCTTCAAATTGTTTTGCTGTAGCCATGATTATCTCCTGTTCAATTCATCGCATTCAATCACACCTGTTTTTCGCATGTATCTGCCCCCTGCTGTTGTAAGTTACAGGTTGAAGGTTGCAAGAAGTGCGTCAGACCTGCGCGAGCTAACTTGTAACTTTCAACCTGCACCCTGCAACACCGCTACTTTTTGAGATCATCAAAATAGTCCTTCACTGCGCCTTGGTACGCGCGCGGGACTTTTTCCTGACTGAGCGCGCTCTGCGCATCGGACTGCGCGGCGGCGGCGGCTTCTTCGTAAGCGACCTTGCTCGTGCCTTTGATGCTGACGCCTTTCAAGGTGATGCTCGGCATCGGGCCGCCGGGACTGAACTGGCCTTTGACTTTCGTGGGTTGAAGTTTGCCGGTCAGATCGTTTTGGGCGCGGTCAGATTGTTCGCGTCCGTCTTGGTCGCGTTTGTCGAGCGCGGAGCGATCCATGTAAGGCGTGCCTTCACCGAAGTTTTCGACCCACTCGCCGCCTTCCTGTCCCCAGGTGCCCACGCCTTCGCCGGGTTCGCCGCCTTTACCCTTGCCTGGCTTTTTACATTGTCCCCAGCCTTTGCCTTGACCGATACACATGGAGGCTTGATCCAGATTTTCGAGCGCGGCCATCATCGCGGAGGCGTCGTTCATCTGCTGCATCAGGTCTTTCAATTCCTTGGCGGCGTCAGCGAGAGATTGCGACGCGTTGGGTTTGTCACCGTCCTTCATTTGTTTGGCGGCTTGTTTCAACAGGTCAGAAACTTTGCCGTATTCGGCGGCTTCAGGCAGTGCCTTGGAAACTTCTTCGAGAATTTTCTGCATCTGCTCTGGCGACAGGTTCGCGGCTTGGAGTTGCTTTGCCAGTTTGTCCAACGTGTCGGCGGCGGCTTCGGGTTGACCGTTCTTGAGTTGTTCAGCGAGGTCTTTGCCCATCTTTTGAGCCTGCGCCTGCATGGCTTCGAGTTTTTGTTTCATGTCGCGCAGCTTCTCGATGTCATTGAGCGCGGCCTCGATGTCTTTCATGAAACGATCCGTGTTGTTTGAGGCGAGCGCGGCGATGGCTTCATCCAGTTGCGGCAACTGAACGCCCGCCTGCGCTGCTTCCTGCGACAGGGCGGAAAGCGCGGCGGAGAGTTTTTGTTTCTCGGCGTCGGCATTTTCGCCGGACTTGTTGGCGAGAGCCTTGGCGGATTCCTGTAATTTCTCGACGTCTTTCTGGAGTTTCTCCAACGCTTCAGGATTTTGCGCCTGCGACGCGAGTTGTTTTTGCATCGCCTCCATCTGCTTCTGGAGACCGGCGGCGGAATCATTGTTGCGACCGCTCGGCGAACGCGCGGCTTGCTCCATTTTTTTGAGCGCAGGGTCTTTGGCGATCTGCTTCAACTCGTCTTTGAGTTTCTCGGTGGCACTGGCGAGGTCTTTCAATGCTTCGCTGCGCGTGAGGGACATTTTTTCCAATCTCTCGCCGAGTTCGGACACGGCTTCGAGCGATTTCTGGGTGGATTCGAGCGCGGGCGGGCGTTGTGTGAGTTCGCGCTTGGTGAGTTCGGCGACTTGTTTGCCCGCTTCCTTGATGACTTTGGTGTCGGTTTGTTTCTGAATGCTCGCCTTGCTGCGGTATGCGGGGACGAAGCCCAGCGCGACGGCGAACACGAGAATCGCAACCGCCCAGCGCGCGGCTTTGGTGAAGGAGAACGGGACGAGCTTGCGCGGATCCACTTCCTGGATATGCGACGCGGCATCAGTGAGGACGAGTTGTTCCCAGCGCGAGGTTTCGCGTTCATCGGAAAATTCCAGCGCGGTGCTGAGTCGTTCTTTGAGATTTTGTTTCACATCTACCCAACGCGCGGTTTCTGCGAGGGACGGTTTCGGCCAGAAGCCAACGATGAAGCCGATCAGTAATGAAGCCGCCGCCGCCGCGCCCGCCCAGACGAAGCTGGCGCGTGGAATTTCCCAGAGTTTGAAGACGCCGACGGTGATGAGGCAGATCGCTCCGCCGACGAGCGCGCCGACGAACAGCCCGCGCAGTCCGCGCTCGAATCTGCGGCGACGCGCGGCGCGTGCGAGCGTGGCTTGGATGATTTGAAGTTCGCTCATGGCTTGGGGCAGATTGAACCGCCGGTCGGAAATAGGCGAGTGAATTTCATTGGACCCTGTGAATGGATTGTCATCAACGGATTTGGACAGCGGCGGCGCGGAAATGTTCTGCGGTGAATTGTGCATGGTGGAAAATGCGAAACGCGGGATGTAAAAACGCTGGGGACAGAGGTCGTCACCCAAACATGTATGGGCGAAAAAAAAATTTTTATTGCAAGGCGGGTCAGACAGGCATTAGCTGGATATGTTCACAACGAAAAACAAAGTGCATGGCAATCCTCGTCATCTGGTTCGGCATGTGGTTTGCGATGCGGCAAGTAGTGTAACAAAAAAATCAGCAAACTTAGAATCCGTATGAAGACCTCCTCCAAGCTAACAACAAAATTGATTCAACTCCTCATGGTGGCTGCCCTATGTGTGGCGTCTGCCATCAATGTCTATGCAGCGCCTTACGCTTCCGGCATCACAAGAACGAACGGTGCTGGCGTTGTCTCATTCATCATGAATGAAGCTGGCGCAACCGTGGATATCGTTTTCGAGGACAACACCACCAACTCGATGGGGGTGCTTCCCAAGGGTGCCACCAATTTCAACATCGGCGCGCACACGAGTTTCCGGATCATTTGTTATAAACAGGGAAGTGGAACGCCATCCATCATCAGTTCTGATGCGGTTGGTGTTTACACGTATTCAAATTCAGTGTGGAACTCGCCGCGCGGTGTGGCGGTGAATAAGAATCCGGCTATCGGCACGAATTTCGGGCGGCTTGTTGTTGGAAATAGTACGCCCGGGGCACAGTCCAGCGGCCCTAAAGGTCAGGGATTGTATCTGCTCAACTCCGATCAGACATACGTGAGAGGGCCAATTGGAACCACGTTCTTTGCGGCAGGCGGTGTTAACGGACCGTGGCGCATTCGCGCCAATTCTGATGGAACGTTTTTGGTGAATGACTTTTCAACTGCCAATGCAACGCTTTTACAATTCAGCCCGGATTTGAACAGTTCCAATCTGGTTCTTTCGATCATTGGTCAGGCGGCAGCCGCTGCTGCCGGCATTCATGGCGATTTCTTTGGTTGTGGTGTCTTGAAAGGTTCGTTGGCTGGCGGAGACTTGGTGCTGTATACCTTCGACTCCGGAATGGGTGCTCCTGCGGATACCAACTGTATCAAAGGCCCGCTGACAACGCCCGGTTCTGCCAACAATGTTTATGTGTACAACATCGGTTCTGGCCCGCTGCCTTGGAGTAAGCGACCTGACTATGCTTACACGATGGGATTGGATGGTATCGCTGGTCTCCGCACGGAAGGCGATGTTGGAAATGATGGTAAGATTTACGCCGGTTTTGGACGTGCCAATGCATCCAATCCCAATCTTCAGATTCTCCGCCCGGCACTGACAACAAATGGAATCACTGGCGACCTTGCCAACAAGGATATTCAAGATGCCGCTCAAAGTGCCACCAACTGGCTCTACACAGGTGGTGTGACTCCGCCGTTCAACCTTCCTCCGGCCGGCACTGCCGCTGATCCGTGGGTTGGGCTTAACGGCAGTGGTGTAGCGGGAGGAACCTACGCTGGCGTTAGGATTTCACCTGACGGCAAATTTATCGCCTCTGTTGATATCAATAACGGCATTACGCTCGCGTCCCTGACAAACGGCATTCCAAACAACGGCACTATTTTTGGGATCAATCAGGCAACCTTTCCTTACACCATACCGGCAGGAATTCCGGTGGCAACGCCAGTCCAGACTGCAAATAGCGTAAACTCCCGCGGAATGGATTGGGATCCAGCTGGCAATATTTGGGTCGTCAGCTCGGGCAGTAGTCTCTTGCGCTGCTTCTCTCTGGGTCTGACGACGACTTGTATTTCCAGTAATGACTGGACTGGCACCAACGGGACTTTCCAATTGGTCACGCCGCCTCTTGGTGCATCGGTTTCTGTCATCACCCCGGTTGCATCCCAGAACTACGTCAATAACACCATTAATCCCGGTGTTCCTATCCCCGGCTCGTTCCGCATTAGCCTAGACACCGCTGACACGACAACCGCAGGGACGACCTTCGTTAGTTTCACTCGGACTGGTACGGCTGTTGGGCCAAGCGGTGCCATCGCTTCCATCGCAGTCACCGCTGGCGGAACAAATTATGTTACCGCTCCGACTGTGACCTTTACTGGAGGTGGCGGAACTGGAGCCGCAGCAACGGCGACTGTTTCAGGTGGTGCCGTGACCGCTGTGACTGTCACATCATCTGGGGCTGGTTATACGACCGTGCCAGCAAGAGTGAGAGTCGCAGTGGCAGTGGCGTTACTGCCGCCACCTCCACCCGTGAACCCAATTGTCGGC
>JANNAO010000184.1:0-6123 GCA_031384405.1 Verrucomicrobiota bacterium
ACATTCAGCAGGCGTCGCGCTCGTGGGACTGCTGTTGCTCGCGCTCAAGGACATGATTCCGGTGGAGTGGATTTCCACCTGGGGTGAACGGCTTGTGGGCGTGATGTTGTTCGGCATCGGTTTGTGGGCGTTGAAGCTTGCGTTAAAGGACAACGTCCACGCGCACGAACACGAACACGACGGAGATCGCCACATCCACATCCACACGCACGAACACGGTCACGCGCCAGAGCAACCGGTGGCTCATCGGCACACGCACGCGGCATTTGGCATCGGGACATTGCACGGACTCGCGGGCAGTTCCCATTTTCTCGGCGTGTTGCCTGCGCTGGCATTGCCCACGAAGATTCATTCAGTGGCGTATCTGCTTTCGTTCGGAGTCGGAACAGTCGCGGCGATGGCGACGTTCTCGTGGGGCTTGGGCTGGCTCGCGAATCGCATGGGAAGTCGCGGGGCAGGGGCGTATCGCGGATTGATGGGCGTGTCTGCTGCCGTCGCTATGGCTGTGGGCTGCTTCTGGATCGCGACGAGTTGGAAGTAAACTTCTTCTGCATGTCACCCGTCGTCCATAAGCGCATGCTTCATATTGGGAACTGATTTATGCCTTTGAAGGAACTAAATTGGAGGCCGATTACTTTTCAGGGTGTAACGTTCCCTGTAACACTGATGGGCATTTCAATTTTAATAAACACTTTTAACCTCGAGGACGACCAGGATCTCGGAGAGTGGTTGTGGCGCTTGACTGTTTGTTGTGGCGTTACAAAGACAGCTCCAGCAGAGAGGTGCGCTCGATGTGCCCAACAAACGACTGACTTGATGTTGGAGCATCGGCAGCGCGTTCTTGATGATATCCAAGACTGTCTTGCTCCACATGGATTGGAAGCGGAGACCATTTATCGTGACTGGATGATGGTACTTCAGCGGATCGCGGAATTGAGTGTTGCAGCAGGCGATAATTGTTTGTGGTCTGCACCGTTGCATCCTGATGATCCCATCCAGAACGCATCTGATGCTAGGCGAGAAATGGGCTACCTCATCAAATCAAGGCCTAAGCCTTTGAAGGATGAATGAAAATCGTACGCCCAATGATCTTGGCAGCAGTTGCCGCTTGTGTCCCGCATAGCCTTTTCGCCCAAACATGGACTCAAACGAGCGCGGAGGGGTCACTCCTAACTACTGACACTGAATCAGTGGGTGAAGCGCTCAGGCTCACGCCAACAATTCCTGAATCTCGTCCCAGCTTAACGACGCGGCGAATTCTTCTTCGCCGCCAATAGTCGCCTGGATGATCTCGCGCTTACGGTTTTGCAGCGTCAGGATTTTTTCCTCCACGGTGTCGCGCGTGATGAGTTTGTAACTCGTCACGACCTTGGTCTGCCCGATGCGATGCGCGCGGTCCGTGGCTTGATCTTCCACAGCGGGATTCCACCACGGATCGAAATGCACCACTGTGTCCGCGCCCGTCAGATTCAAGCCGACGCCACCGGCCTTCAGGCTGATGAGGAACACTGGGATGGTCGGCGTGGTCTGAAATTTCTCCACGACCTTCGCGCGGTCGGTGGTCGAGCCGTCGAGGTAACAATACTCAATGCCTTCCTCGGCGAGCCGCTCCTTGAGCAGGGTCAACATCCCGACGAACTGGCTGAACACCAGCACGCGATGTCCGCCATCAATCACTTCCTCCAACAGTTCGCCGAACATCTCCAGCTTGCCCGAGGACTGGAGTGATGGAGTGATGGAGTGGTGCGAGGATTGAGTTGTCCCGTCAGCACTCCAAGACTCCACCACTCCATCACTCCGTTCCGGCAGCTTCAACAGCCGCAGATCGCAGCACACCTGTCTCAACCGCAGCAACGCCGTTAGCACGACCATGCGACTCTTCGCCAAGCCTTGCGCGCCGACGGCTTCCAATACTTCTTTGCGGCTCGCTTCGATGATTTGCTGATAAACACCGCGTTGATCGGGCGTGAGTTCGCAGAAAGAAACCTGTTCCAACTTCGCGGGCAAATCTTTCGCCACATCCTTCTTCAAACGCCGGAGCATGAACGGACGCAGCCGTCGCGCGAGCCGCTTTTGGGCTTCAACGTTCTTCTCTTTCGCGATGGGCAACTCGTAACGCTCGCGGAAATCCTGCGCCGTGCCGAGATAGCCGGGCATGAGAAAGTCGAAGATGGACCACAGATCGAGCACGGAGTTTTCCAACGGCGTGCCGGTGAGCACGAGCCGATGTTGCGCCCGCACGGCTTTCACCGCTTGCGCGTTCTGCGTCTGGCGATTTTTGATGTGCTGCGCTTCATCGAGCACGACGGTATCGAATTCAATCTTGCGATACTTCTCCGCATCACGACGGATCAACGCGTAACTCGTCACCACAATGTCGCTTGTCGCGATCTGATCGAACAGCGCGTGACGATCCGGCCCGTGCAGCGCGAGAACTTTTAGTTCCGGCGTGAACTTCTTCGCCTCCGCCACCCAGTTGAAGACGAGGCTCGTGGGGCAGATAATGAGGTGAGGATGGAGGATTGAAGATGGAGGATGGATGTCCAGAGAGCGCGTTGGTTCAATCGGCAATCGGCAATCGGCAATCCTCAATGTCCGAAGGAACGCCAGTGCCTGCAGCGTTTTGCCCAAGCCCATTTCGTCCGCGAGAATCCCACCAAAGCCGTTCTCGCGCAGAAAACCCAGCCACGCCACGCCTTGCTTTTGATATGGACGCAACACGCCTTCCAGATCGCCGAGTGGCGGACATTCCAGCTTTGCTTCACCACTCTGTTTGGCGGCGCGATCACGCCACGCGGCAGGCGCGGTGACTTTCCAATCTCCATGCTGACGCAACGTCGCTTCGAGGAAGCTGGCCTGCTTGCTGTTGATGCGATAACCCTGCGCGTTCTGTTGCGGCGCACAATCGAGCAGCACCTCCTGCAATTCCTCCACCGCGCCGGTATCAATCACCGCCATCCGACCGTTCTTCAATCGCGTGTGACTTTGCCCGGACAACACCAGTCGCTGAATGTCTGCTGCCGAAAAGGTTTCGCCACCGCTCGAAGCGAACACGACTCCGAGGTCAAACCATTGCACGCCCGACGACGTGATCTGAAACTGCGGCTCAACGCGCTCAATGTTCTTCAATGTGCGGTTTTCTAATTGTTCATCCAGCGTCACACTCCATTCGCGTTGCAACTTGGGAAACTCGCGCGCGAAGAAATTCAGTACACCGCTCTGGCCAGCGAGCTGGAGCTTCCCCTGACTGTCCGGGCCGATAAAGCCGCTGCGTTGCAAGCGTGCTAACGCAGCGCGTTCGGCGTTGAAGTCGCGGGTGGAATAACGCGTCGGCACGTCAGGATCGGGCAGCCAAACATTTTCATCCGCCGCTGTCACGCCGACAGTCATGATGCGCGAGCCATAGGCGCACTGGAGCAACGCGCCGAGTTGCGACAGGCCGCCGCGCAGCGATAGCACGAAGCGCGGCGCTTGCGGTTCGAGCGTAAAATCTTCCAGTTTGAAATTTGCCTCCACGCTGCCGCTCGCTTGGAGTTGCGGCCAACTCTGGCTCAGGAACATCGGCACTTGCGAACGCGGCACGCGCACCGGCGACGACACAACGCTCTGTGCGCCCGGCGGCAACGCAAGCGGTTGTAGCGTCTGCTTGTACCAAATCCAATCACCGACGAATGAGAACGCGCCCGTCTTTTCCTTGAGCGAGAAAACAATTTCGCCATTCGCCTCCAAGGTGACGCGCAGCGGCAACTGAAACGGCGTGCGCGACACCGTCACCGCGCTGGCTTTGCCAAGCGTGATGTTTTCGTGTTCTGCCAGCAGCGGCAGCAGCGTGGCGAAATCTTTTGCATCCAGTTGCAGCAGCGCGGGAGTCTCGCCGTCCGCCAAAGTTTCGATGCGTTCAATGATCGAGTTGTCCTGCGCTGAGAAGGCGAACGCTCGGTCTTTGGGCAGCGCATTCAGCGGACAGCGCCCGCCGCTCCATTTGGCATCGAACACCACCATGACTTTGCCGCGCGTGATGGCTTGCTCGAAGTTCGGCGGGAGGATGAGGAAGAGTTCCGCTGGTTCGCCGCTCGCCGCGCGTTGGAGGGATGATGCTTTCTTCGGTGGGGCGAGGCTACTGACGAGCCGGCTCGCGGGGACGCTCACCCCACCAGCCGCTTTCGGCTTCTGCGCTTCAATCCAATGCAAGCCCACCGCGACACCGTGCGCGCAGATTTTCCCCCACTCACGCGCGTCGCGACAGGTGCAGAGGTTCTCAATATCAATCCCGTTCTTGATGACCATCGAGGCGCGGAAGGAGACGCCATCGTTCTGCACCACGCCGCGCAACAACGGCGGTTGCCAATAAGAACTCAGCACTTGGCCGAGATCGAGATAAGCGCGGGCGCGCTTGACCACGTCCCAACCGGCGGCTTTTTGCAAGAGTGCTTCAGTGAGTTCAACTGACATTCCGTTCACTATGCGGGCGGGATGATTGCCCGTTCAAGGATGCAAATCTCTACGATGTATCCGCAAAAGTAGAAACGAGCGCGGCGTTCGGGGCGATTCTTGTCCGCTGCTGGAACACGACTCCTTACGTCGTCGCCTACAAATTTGAACGTCTCCATCTTTTTTGGCCGGATTCCCGCATCAAAATCGCATTGGATAGCGAGGCCGTGTGTGCCAAGATGGGATTGATAAAAATCCGGAAGTTTAATCAGATGAAATTTTTACTCGGACTGCTGCTCGTAGCTTTCAGCGTTGTCACCGCGCCCGCTGCGCTCATTTGGCGATGGAACGCAACTCCCACTGACATCCCTGCGTCCAATGACACCCATTACGCGATGAGCATGGCAGTCGCGATGTTCAACACCTACTCGGATGACAACTACGACATCGGCGTCATCAACTCGCCCGGCACTCCGACTGCGGATGCGGGGTATCACGGGCAACCGAAACACCGGCACGTTGTTCACCGGTGTGAGCATCAGCGCGCCGCCAAGTTCCATCACGCCGGTGAACGTCTCGATGTCATCGGCGGGAGGCGTGCTGAACCTGACCTGGCCTGCGGATCACACTGGCTGGCGGTTGCAGGCGCAGACGAATTCATTCTCAGCGGGACTCGGCACAAATTGGTTTGATGTCGCTGGTTCAAGCACGACGAACAGCATGAGTCTGCCTGTGGATGCAAACCAAGGCAGCGTGTTCTATCGGCTGATTTATCCGTGAGGCTGTTGCGTCTTCAACCCGCGTAAGGCTTCGGATCGGCTGGTTGATCGCCCAAGTCACCTGCGCGAGGCGGAGAAGCGGGTGAAATGAGAAGCGCGCCTGAGTTGTAGGCGACGAGGTGACGGGTCGTCACTTGCGGTGGCACTCCGATGAAGCTCGCTGATACTTTGTTCAGTCATTCCAACGAGCTACAGCTTTTTTGAAATCCAGCCCACTTACGCCGCCGCGTGCATCGGCATCAATTGTGGAATCGGTGGCAACGCCGGCGTCGGTGGCATGAGCGATACCAATCCCTGTGCGATCGCAAATCGCGTCAGACCCGCAATCGAGTGGATGTCCAACTTGCGCATGATGCGTTCACGATGTGTTTCCACCGTGCGCACGCCGATGTTCAGCGCGCAGGCGATCTCCTTGTTGCTCAATCCATCCGCGATGTGGAGCAACACCTCCCGCTCGCGCGGCGTCAGACGCATGATCGGCGCTGCCTGTTCGCCATTGTTTCCGCGAACGACATGATTCAACGCCACCCGCGCCACGTCGGCGCTGAAATGCGATCCGCCTGAGTGAACCGTTTCAATCGCCTGCATGAGTTCTTCCGTCGGCGCTTCCTTGATCACAAAACCGCGCGCGCCGCATTGGATGATCCGCATGACGTAATCCGTGTTCGCATACATCGAGAGGATCAGCACTTTGACTTCGGGCATCTCGCGTCTCAGCAGATCAGTCACGGCCAGCCCGTTCATGTGGGGCATATCAATGTCCATGAGCACGATCTCCGGTTTCAATTCGCGCGTTTTGTTCAAGGCATCGCGGCCATCGCACGCTTCGCCGATGATTTTGATTCGTGGGTGTTGCGAGAAGCATAGGGTCAAGCCACGGCGCACGATGGGATGATCGTCCACGATCAAGAGT
>JANNAO010000218.1:0-5118 GCA_031384405.1 Verrucomicrobiota bacterium
AGCGTGGACATCGTCGGCGCGCTGGCGAACCTCAGCGAATTTTACGCTCACGAAAGTTGCGGCCAATGCACGCCCTGCCGCGAAGGCTCGCTCTGGATGAGCAAGACACTCCATCGCCTCACCCACGGTGAAGGCCGCAAGCAGGACGCGGAATATCTCGTGAAGATCGCCGACAACATTCCCGGCGGTAAGACGATCTGCGCGTTTGGTGAAGCCTGCTCGTGGCCGGTGCAGAGTTTTGTCGCGAAGTTCAAAGATGAATTCGTCGCCAAAGGCGCCGCTGATGAAGAGCGTCGCGCGAAGGAAGCCGCCACTGGCAAAAAAGAATTGGCCGCCGCATCACACTAATTTTTACTCGATGAGCAAAGCCCAAATCCAAAAAGTCAAAGACGATCTCGTCTTTGTGGAAGGCTTGTTCAGGAAGCTGCTCAAAGTTCTGCCGTCGTTTGACATCACGGACAAGAAAGTTTTGCCCTATGGCTTGAAGCCGCACACACGTTCCATCAGTTGGTTGGTCGAACAAGTGATTACGCAGCAGACAAAGTTCAACGCCAAAAAACTTGGGATTGCCGATGCGGAGTTTGAATTCCCAGATACCTGTCTGCACGATTGCGAAATCAAAACCGACTCACGCAGCTATTTCGTGAACGTCAAGATTCACAACATGGCGGGCAAGGAGAACAAGAACGACATTGCCGCCGTCGAGAAACTTTACATGCAGTATTCGGCAGAGGCGGAATACGATTTGATCTACGCCTGTTTCGGAGTTCACTTCGACAACATCAACATCCGGTTTGACCCAGACTATTTGAGGCTTTTCTCGCCGCAGTTCCTGCCTGTCTATGTCAATCCGCGCAATGATAAGGTGCAGGCGTTTTATCATCACGAGCCGGAGCATCGTTCCCGCGAAGCATTTCTGGAATTGCTACGACAGAATTCAAAGAGCATCGTTTTACGAAAGAAGAAATGAAAGCACCTTTGGAAAAACTTTTGGACCGCGTGCTTAACGAGGACGCGCTGGAAGGAATCGCCAAGATTCCCGATGGCTCGATTGATCTCGTTGTGACCGATCCGCCGTATTGTCTCGGCAAGGATTATGGCAATGATTCTGACAAGCTCGACCCGGAAGCCTATCTGGAGTGGAGCAAGCAGTGGATTGACGCGGTGATTCCCAAGCTCAAACCGACTGGTAGCTTCTACATTTTCCTGACGTGGCGTTATTCGCCGGAAATTTTCTGCTACTTGAAAAAGAAGCTGACGATGCTGAACGAAATTGTCTGGGATCGCCGAGTTCCTAGCATGGGCGGCAGCACGCGACGTTACTCATCCGTTCACGACACCATCGGATTTTTTGCGAAGGCGAAGGATTACTATTTCGACATTGATTCCATCCGCATTCCTTACGATGAGGAAACCAAGAAAGCGCGCAGCCGCTCAATCTTTGTCGGGAAAAAATGGTTGGAAGTTGGCTACAATCCGAAGGACGTGTGGAGCATCTCCCGCTTGCACGCGATTCATTCGGAGCGTGAAGATCACCCAACGCAAAAGCCGCTGGAAATTATTGAGCGGATGATTAAAGCCAGTTGCCCGCCGAATGGAGTTGTTCTCGATTTGTTCATGGGAAGCGGCACAACGGCGGTGGCGGCGCACCGACTGAAACGCCGGTTCATCGGTTTTGAAATCAATCCTGACTACTGTGAATTGATTCGTCGCCGGTTGCTGGAGGAAAGCAATTTCAAATTGGAAACCGCGCCTGCCAACAATTCTGATTCAGCCTCAACCAAGGCTGCCCGCAGACAACCAAGTTTGTTTGAGCAAACACTGACGGCAAAGCCCGCGTAATTTTTGATGTCCGCCGCACCTACAACTGAAGTTAAGCCCGCGCCGCCCGCGATTGAAAAGATCAAGGTCAAGGTGGACGGGCGCGAAGTCGAAGTGCCGAAGCTCACGCCGGATTGGCAGGGCAAGCTCGCGCCCACCACGATGCTGCAGGCGTGCGACATCGCGAAGAAGGATGTCCCGCATTATTGTTATCATCCAAAGCTGCCGGTCGCCGGTAATTGCCGCATGTGCCTCGTCGAGTTCGGCACGCCCGCGCTCGGCCCGGATCGCAAGCCGGTAATGAATCCCGACGGCACGCCGAAGATCGCGAAGTCGCCGCGTCCGGCCATCGGTTGCGCGACGCCGATTTCGCCGGGAATGGAAATTTACACGAGCACGCCAGGCGTGAAACAGATGCGCGAAGGCGTGCTCGAATCGCTGCTCATCAATCACCCGCTCGATTGTCCGATCTGCGACCAAGCCGGCGAATGCAAGCTCCAGGAATATTCCGTGGACTACGGCCAGAGCGCGAGCCGCTTCGTTGAGGCGAAGGTTCACAAGCCGAAGGCCGTTGATCTCGGGCCGCGCATCATGCTCGACGCCGAGCGTTGCATTCTTTGCACGCGCTGCATCCGGTTCACGAAGGATGTCGCCGGCGACGACGCGCTCGGCATCGTGAATCGCGGCAGCTACAACACCATCGCAACGTTCCCCGGCCTGCCGTTCGACAACAACTACACGCTCAACACTGTGGACATCTGTCCCGTGGGCGCACTCACGTCAAAGGATTTTCGCTTCCAGATGCGCGTGTGGTTTCTCAAGGAAACCAAGAGCGTCTGCACCAGTTGCGCGACGGGTTGTAACATCCTCATCAGTTCGCGCGAAGAAAAAATCTATCGCTACACGCCGCGCGACAACGACGGCGTCAACGGCCCGTGGATGTGCGATTCCGGTCGCTTGAACTACAAGTGGATTCAGCGCGAAGACCGCTTGAAAGATGTTTTGGTGCGCGGCGAAAAATCGTCATGGACCGTGGCACTCAGCGAGATTGCCGACAAACTCAAGCAAGCTCCGGCTGGCTCGGTGGCCATCGTGGCATCGGCGCGTCAGACGAACGAAGAGCTTTGGCTGTTGAGCAAGCTCAAGGCGAAGCTCGGCGCGATCAGCGATTCCGTTCCGCGCGTCGGCAAGGGCGACAATCTGCTCGTGGACGAGGACAAGAATCCGAACACGAACGGCGCGCGCCTCACCGGCATGAGTTTCACTGAGATGGGCATCAACCTCTCGAAGATCGCGGCGGGCATTGCGCGCGGCGAGATCAAGACGTTGATCGTCTTCGGTGAAGACTTGCTGATGAATTCGGTCAAGAGCGACAAGCTCCGCGACAAGGAACTCACCAGCGAAGTCGTGCATGAACACGGCATCACAGCGGAACTCCTCGGCAAGCTCGATACGCTCATCGTGAGCGACATCTTGCCGAACGCGACGACGGGGCTGGCGCATTACGTTTTGCCCGGTTGCGCGCACGCCGAGAAGCGCGGCTCGTTTACGAATCGCGATGGCCGCGTGCAGAAGTTCATGCAAGCAGTCCAGCCGCAGGGCGACGCGCGTGCTGAATGGGATTTCCTGCACGACCTAGTTTACAACGTCACCGGCAAGAATGGTTTCCTGACCATCGAAGGTTTGTTCAACGAGATGGCGAAGGATGTCCCGGCGTTCAACGGCCTCACGTGGGCTGGCTTGGGTGATAACGGCGTGACGGTGAAGATTTGAAATGATCGAGACTGTTAACAACTGGCTCAATGGTTTGAGCCCAACGCAAAGCATGTTGCTCTTTACGAGCTTCAAAGCGGTCGTGTGCTTCGCCATCATGATGACCATGGTGGCTTACACGGTCGTGCTCGAACGCCGCTTGTGCGCGTGGATTCAAGATCGCATCGGGCCGAATCGCGTCGGGCCATTTGGTTTGCTGCAACCGGCGGCAGACGGCATCAAAGCATTCTTCAAAGAGGAAATGACGCCCGCGCACGTGCGCAAAGTTTTGTTCACGCTCGCGCCGATGATCGCGCTCATCCCGGCGATTTTGAACCTCGCAGTGATCCCGTTCGGCTCAAATCTCGGCGGTCAGAAGATGGTGCTCGCCGATCTCAACGTCGGCATTCTCTACACATTCGGCATCGTGTCGCTGGGCGTTTACAGCATCGTGCTGGCGGGCTACGCGAGCAATTCCAAGTTTCCCTTCCTCGGCGGCATCCGCTCCACGGCGCAGATGATTTCCTACGAAATCGCGATGGGCATGAGCGTCATCCCGATCTTCCTCTACGTCGGCAGCCTGAACCTGAGCGACGTCATCACTGCGCAGACCGGCACGCAACTCGGCTTCCTGCCGAATTGGTTCGTGTTCCAAACGCCGATGACGTTCCTCGCGTTCTGCATTTTCCTCGTCGCATCGTTCGCGGAAACGAATCGCACGCCGTTCGATCTGCCCGAAGCCGAGCAAGAACTCGCGGGCGGTTACAACATCGAATACAGCTCCATCAAGTTCGCCATGTTCTTCATGGGCGAATACGCGAACATGATTCTCGTGTCCGCCATGATGGTGACGTTGTTCTTCGGCGGCTGGACGTTGCCGTGGTTCGGGCTCGACCATGCGGCGACCACGTTGCTTGGCGGCCTGTTGCACATCGGCATTTTCCTCGGGAAGGTTTTCCTGTTCCTCGTATTGTTCGTCTGGATTCGCTGGATGTGGCCGCGTTTCCGTTACGACCAACTCATGGATCTCGGCTGGCGGCGGTTCATTCCCGTTGCCTTGGCGAATATCTTGGTGACGGCGGTGTGGCTTTGGTGGAAAAGCGGGAAATGAAAGCAACGGCAATCATATTGTCGCTGGAGATGAGCCGAAAGTTCGGCGTAGCGCTCTCATTAGCACCCGGCTTCAGCCGGGTGTTGGCGATGCGAAGCGCAAGTGAAACCGTTTTAACGGTTTCACGGTTTGGTTTTGAGATATTGTGTAACCCATGACCAATCCATGCCACTCCATTCATACACGCGCTGTTGGTTGCACCTCGTTTGGGCGACCCTTGAACGTCGCCCATTGTTACCAAAGCCTGCCGCTGCCAAGCTCTCCGCGCACTTGCACGACTATGCGAATGAGAAAGGCATCTACATGAAGATCAATTTTGTGAATGCCGATCACACGCATCTCCTGATAGATTTGCCCGCGAGCAAGGCGATTGATGATGTTGTGCAACTCTTGAAGGGCGAGTCATCGCATTGGGTGAACGAGAGCAATCTGGT
>JANNAO010000383.1:0-2917 GCA_031384405.1 Verrucomicrobiota bacterium
CGCCTGTCTCCGGGCGACGCGAGCCACCCCAGACAGGCGGGACGCCTGTCCCACTAGAGCCGAAAATCGCTTTGCTTCGCGCGTCAGTCGTCATCGGCTCATTGCTGGCGGATGGGATCGGCGATGCGATCCTTGTTCGCAACGAATCCGGCGCAGGACAATCGCTGCGGTTGGCTTACAACATTTTGCAGGCAGCGGGATGTCGCAGTTTCAAGACGGATTACGTGGCGTGTCCGAGTTGTGGTCGCACGTTGTTCAATCTCCAGACCGTGACAGCGCGCATCAAGACGCGCACGGAACATCTCAAAGGCGTGAAGATCGCCATCATGGGTTGCATCGTGAATGGCCCGGGCGAAATGGCGGACGCAGACTTCGGTTACGTGGGCGGCGCACCCGGCAAGATCAACCTCTACGTTGGCAAGACCCCGATCAAATTCAACATCCCCGAAGCGGACGCAGTGGAACGGCTCGTTGACCTCATCAAAGAACACAACAAGTGGGTCGAGCCTGAGCAAAAGGAATCGGCTTTAGCTCAATAAAACAGCAGATGAAACTCTTCATCATCATGAATTTTATGCTTTCCTGGTTGCTGTGTGGTTGTTCTCCGAGCAAGCCCAAATTGAAAGACGTGTTTGTAGACGGAGTGCAGGCCAACGCACATGGCACAAAAGTAACCATTCAAATCCTTCAACTTGGTCAAATTGAATTTCGTTCGGGAAAGGTTTCTCCGAAAGATACAATGATGCTGGGGGTGGATGCGGAGCTTGATCGATCTGTGCCGACCACGGCAGGGATGGCCGAAGCCGTTGTTGCAAAATTTCCATCAGGCGATGAGCGAATTGCCTTTGTGCGGGTACAATTCCATAATGAGGGTGCTGAACATTACACGCTTGCCATCCGCAAGATCGGGCCTCAATGGCATGAGTCCTATCGTGAAGCGTACCCGGTCGATTCAGGCTTTGGTGGATTTGTTGACTACTCAGTGCAGGCGGAGTTGAACGAGTTGCTGGAAGCAGACAACAGGGAAAAGTCAAAGCGCCTCCACAAGGATTTAGAGCAACAATCAAAACCTACTTGGGCTTGGGCTAACTTCGAAGTGAAACCAAACATGAAGATATTAGTCGTCAGTTCTGGATTCGGCGATGGGGCGTATAGGACTTTCTACGGTCTGAATTCCAAGGATGAAGTAGTTAGTTTGGTGACGGATTTCAACGTTGTTACGTCGGAAATTTCAAAAGACAAATAATTTCTCGTGGGCATTCCAAAAGACCGACCTTCAAACCAGCACCATCGCTGTGTTACTAAACCAATTTCAAACCGTGAGCCGTGAACGGATTGAAATCAGATTGGTTCACAGTAGCAAGCTCGGCTTGGTGGAAAATAGCAGTGGCAGCAATCAAGCAGTCAAAGCGTGAGCCACGTCGTCGTCCAGTTTTGTTGAACAGGTCGGAAGCCATCGCTGCTTCATCTTTTCCGAATGGGATGATTTGAGATTGCAGCACGATTTCAACCTGACTTGCCTCTGCTGCTGTGACCGGGCCGTTGATAAACTCTGTCCAAGCAATCGCGCTCGCCGCAAGCGATTCACCTGACGCCAACCATTGGTCAACCTTCGCCGCTTCTGGAGAGCCACGAACCAACAGGCCAATCAGATAGTTCGTGTCGAGGTGAATCATGCCGAGTGCTTTTCGACAGCAAGGCGTTCAGCGTGGACTTCGCGCAAGTAGTTTTCCGCTTGAGCAGGGGAGATATGCCCGGCTTGTTGCAATTGGCGCAATGCTTCGCGCGGAGAATGTGATTCGGTATTTCCAGATCCAACTGCGGGGAGCGGACGCAGAGCAACAACAGTGTTGTCACTGCGGATGCCGATGTCTTCTCCGGCTACGGCTTGTTTCAGCCAGTTGGCAAGATCGCGTGCTGCTTCGCCGATGGTCAGCATTTTCATGCAGGCAAACTATTCCAACCTGCGTATTGCGGCAAGCTTGCTTCGTCTTGAAGATTCTTGCTGCGCGTCATCGCAGCCTTCCTTTGCCGTTGCGTCTCAAACTTCCCCTGATAACGTCCGTCACAGATTTGTTATGAGTCATCCATTGCTTTATCAGATCAACACGCGTTGTTGGCTTCGCGATTTGTCCGCTCGCCACAAACGTGACATCACACTTGCCGCCGTGCCGGAGCAGGAGTTTGCGTTCTGGCAGAAATCCGGGTTCACCCACATCTGGCTCATGGGCGTGTGGACAACCGGCGCTCGCTCTCGCGAGATCGCGCTCAAACATCCTGATTTGCGCCGTGAGTACGATGCTGTGCTGCCGGGATGGAAAGATGCGGACGTGGCGGGTTCGCCGTATTCCATCGCGGATTATTCTGTGCCAAAAAATTTGGGCGGTGACGAAGGGTTGAAAACTTTCCGCACAAAGCTGAACGCGCTCGGAATCAAACTCGTTCTCGATTTCGTGCCGAACCATGTCGGTGTGGATCATCCGTGGGTGAGCAATCAGCCGGAATTGTTCGTGCAAAGTCCGAAGTCTGTGGACGGGACGTTCGAGGTGAAGGCACTAGCGGATACGAGATGGGTCGCCAACGGTAAAGACCCTTACTTCGCGCCGTGGACGGATGTGGCGCAACTGGATTATCGCCGCAGTGAAACACGCAGCGCGATGCGAAAATTGCTGCTCTCCATCGCGGCGAAGTGCGATGGCGTGCGTTGCGACATGGCGATGCTGTTGCTGAATGAAGTGTTCGCCAAGACGTGGGCGCACTTGCCGCATGATGGTCCAAACCTCGCGCAAGAGTTCTGGCCGGATGCGATCAAGGAAGTGAAACGCGCGCAGCCGGGATTCATCTTCATGGCGGAGGTTTACTGGGGACTCGAAGGCCGTTTGCAATCGCTCGGCTTTGATTTCACGTATGACAAGGC
>JANNAO010000391.1:0-7105 GCA_031384405.1 Verrucomicrobiota bacterium
GTTCTCCGGCACCGCGCCGACCTTGCCGCTGTCCCTGCCGCCCTCCGTCTCCGCCACCATCAGCAATGACTCGGTCACCAGCATGACGCTCTACCTCGTTGTCCGCAGTCCCCAAGTCGTCGTCAACGCGAACGACAGCGGAGCAGGTTCGTTGCGCCAGGTCATGACGGATTCAATCTCCGGCGACACCGTCATCTTCAACAACACGCTCTCCGGCCAGACCCTCCAACTCAACACCCAGATTGCGCTGACGAAACGCCTCATCATTGACGCGGGCAGTTTGGCCGGTGGCATCACCATCCGGGGCAAAGCCGACTTGGGCGCGGCGGGGAACTTCCGCCTGTTCCATGTCACCGGCGCGGGGAATCTCACCCTGCGCAATCTCACCCTCGCGTATGGCGGCGGAGCTGCCCTTGGCGGTAATGGCGGCGCGATCTATGCCGAGTCTCCGGTGACGCTTACCGGCTGCACCCTCACGCGCAATGTTTCGCCCAACAACGGCGGCGCGATTTTCAATCTATCCGCCACCGCCACGCTCTCGCTCACCCACTGCACGTTCACATCCAACACCTGCGCCGCTGCCTATGGCGGCGCGATTTGCAACGACAGCGGCTCGGTGTCCGTCACGCACTCCACCCTCACCGCCAATTCGGCACCCGCTGTCAATGGCGAGGGCGGCGGGATTTTCAACTACACCGACACCAGCACCGCGATACTCACCGTCACCAACAGCATCATCGCCGGGAACACTTCCACTTTGAGTGGCGCGGACATTCGCAACTCCGGTACGGTCACGTTTGGGGGAGCGAATCTTGTTCAGTCCCTCAGCGGCTCATCCACCGGCCCGACGCCGATCGCCGCCGCGCCGCAACTCGCCCCGCTGGGCAACTACAGCGGCCCCACGCAAACCATGCCGCCCTTGCCCGGCTCGCCCGCCATTGACGCGGGCGGAACGACCACCCTCACCACCGACCAGCGCGGACTGCCGCGCGTGGTGGATGGCAATGGCGACACTGTGCCCGTGGCGGATATCGGTGCGGTGGAATTGCAGTCCGTGCCGACGAGCCAGACTGTGGTCACCACGAACAGCGACGACGTGAACGGCTTCGATGTCGGCGGGGTTTCGCTGCGCGAAGCGGTGCTCTATGCTACCAACAACGCCACCATCACCTTTGCGCCCGGACTCTCCGGCCAGACCATCCTGCTCACCGGTGGCCAGATTGTGCTGAACAAGAACCTCACGATTGACGGCTCATCGCTCGCCAGCGCAGTGCAACTCAACGGCAACAACGCCAGCCGTATCTTCCACGTCAACAGCGGCGTCACGGTCACGAATAATTCGCTGGTCATCACCAATGGCAACGACACCGGTCCCAGCGCTGGCGGTGGTGGCATTCTCTGTTACGGCACGCTGACCCTGAACAACTGCTCACTAAAAGGAAATTCAGCCAATCAGGTCGGCTGGGGAGGAGGCGGCATACTCAACTTTGGGGGCACGTTGACAGTGAACCAAAGCACACTCTCAGGGAATTCGGCGAGCCAAGCAGGCGGAGGTATTTGGAACAACAGCACGTTGACAGTGAACCAAAGCACGATCTCCGGCAATTCGGCGGACATCGGCGGCGGCATTTTGAACAACGGCACGGTGAACATTACCAATTCCATCGTTTGTAGCAATACGGCCCCCGCTGGCCCCAATATTTTCGGCTCATTCTCCGGTGTGAACAATCTTCTGGACACCAATGCCCTCCTCGCCCCGCTGGGCAACTACGGCGGCACCACTCAAACCATGCCGCCGTTGCCCGGCTCGCCGGCCATTGACGGCTGCACCAGCGGCTCGGGCTTCGCCACGGATCAACGCGGCTTGGGCTTTCCGCGCGTGATGAATGCCTACGCGGACATCGGCGCGGTGGAAGCCATGGTGCCGTCCATCCCCAATGCCAGCTTCGAGGCGGACACCTTCACCGTGTATCCCGGTTACGCGAACGCCAACGGCGGCGGCATCACCGGCTGGGCGCTTTCCGATCCGGGTTCCATCGGCGTGAATAACACCAGCTTCCCGTTTGCGAACAACGGCGTGACTCCGGCCGGCGCGAACGTCGCGTTCATTCAAGGATCCAGCGTCAACACCAACACGCTTTCCGCCACTATCAGCGGCCTGACTCCGGGTGCTGCCTATCGCGTCAGTTTCCGCGCCAATACCCGGAACTATTTTCCTGTGACTCCAGATCCGACCTGGTCGGTTAATGGCGGGCCGCTCACGGCCTTTACCGCCGCGCCCCCGGTGAATGCGGATGGGGTTCGGACACAGCCTTACTATCTCAATAGCGCTGTCTTTGTCGCCACCGGCACCACTGCCCCGCTCGTGGTGCAAAACGGTCCGGTGGGCGGCTTCAGCAGTCTGCTGTTGGATGCCTTCACCATCGCGCCGATGCTGGCGGTCGTCACCACCACCGCCGACAGTGGCCAAGGCTCGTTGCGACAAGCTGTCGCGGAAGTTGGTTCCGGCGCAACCATCACTTTCACCAACACGCTCTCCGGCCAGACCATCCTGCTGACCAGCGGCCAGATTACGGTGAACAAGAACCTGAACATTGACGCTTCCACTTTGGCGAACGGCATCGCCATCAACGGCAACGCGGCGGGTCGGGTGTTCTATGTGAACAATGGCGTCGTTGCCGCGTTCAAGGCATTGACCATCGCCAACGGTCTCGCCCCGGCGGGATATTCCGGAGACAGCAGCGGCGGCGCCGGTGGCGGGATATTCAGTCGCGGGCGGCTTGATTTGGTGAATTGCAGTGTCGTGTCCAATGCCGTTGCAGCTTCGGCTGGTTTGACCGCTTTAGCGGGCGGTATCTTCTGCGATGGTGGCGATGTCCGGTTGACCAACTGCACCGTCGCCTTCAATCGCGTTACTGCCGCTGGCGGCAACGGGAATTACGCGGGGGCTTTCTACAACTTTCTTGGTACGCTTATTTTTGATCAATGCACGGTGGCAAGCAATCAGGCCAACAATTTCAACGGAGGGGTGGCGAACGGAGGTTCGACTTTGCTGCGTGCGACCGTTCTGGCCAACGGCAATACGGATTTCTTCAACCAAAACGGTGGTGCTTCGCTGGGCAATAATCTCATCACTGATGGTACCTCCAGCAGTCTGGTGAACGGTGTGAATGGCGATCAGATCGGCACCGCTGGCAGTCCTTTGAACGCGCTCCTCGCCCCGCTCGGCAACTACGGCGGACCAACGCCCACCATGCCGCCCTTGCCCGGCTCACCGGCCATTGACGCGGGCGGAACGACCACGCTCATCACGGATCAGCGTGGACTACCGCGCGTGGTGGATGGCAACGGCGACACCGCGGCCGTGGTTGACATCGGCGCGGTGGAACTCGCCTCCACAGATCATCTCGTCTTCGCGTGGTGGCGGTTCGAGGCCGGGCCAAACGGTGCGGACGTCGCCCATTCCGAAGCCGTCGGCGTCTTTTCGGCGGATGTGCCGGACAGTTCAAACAACGGCAATGACCTGTCCATCTGGTCCACCGGCGGCGGCACTGGTTACGCCTATCGCAATGATGTGCCCTTCGTCACATTGCCACTGTCCGGGCAGACGAACCGGTTCAGCGTGCAGAACACCGGCGGTTCTCCCGCCATGTTCACGCGGAGCAACGCGCCCTTCGCCAGCATCACCCCGCTACAATGGACGATTGAAGTCACCATGAAGCCAGAGAACGGCGGCTATCGCACCTTCGTGGGTCGCGACAGCTTCGCCACCTACAGCGGCATCCCCGGTCTCGCCGCGCTTTACCTCGTCGCCCAGCCGGACAACGCCCTCATCATCAAATACGCAGACGTCGCTGGCGTGTGGCATGAGGCCGGCTCCGCACCCGGCCTGATCCAGGGTTTCAACTGGCCTACCGACCCGACCGGCGCTTTAGGGAAATGGCAATCCGCCGTGGCCGTGTGCGACGGCACCAGCTTGCGCCTTTACTACAAGAACATCACGGCGGGTGATACCGCCTATACGTTGGTGGCGCAGACCAGCCTCACGGGCAGCAGCGCGGATTTGCGCTTGAGCGCGGGGACCGGCTCCGGCAGCGATTGGAGGCACGGTACCTGGAGCGTGGGACGCGGCCTCTATTTCGGCGGCCACACCGACCGCGCGTATGGATTCATTGACGAAGTCCGCATCTCAGGCCGGGCGCTCACGCCGGATCAGTTCCTCGGCACGCCGCCGGTCATCACGCTGTTCGGCGCGAATCCTTACACCAATGAATGTCACACCGTCTTCACCGATCCGGGTGCGACCAACTCCGCCGTATTCGGCGTGACTGTGACTGGCAACGTGGACACCAATACACCCGGCACTTACATGCTCACTTACACCGGCACGAACAGCTACGGCGCGAGTGCCTCCACCAACCGCACAGTGGTGGTCACGGACTCGCTCGCGCCGGTCATCACTCTGCTGGGAAATAATCCGTTCACGAACCTGATCAATGCGGCGTTCGTTGATCCCGGCGCGACGGCCAGCGACCTTTGCAACCTCACCGCCAGCCTGACCACGAACAGCACGGTGAACGTGTCCGTTCCCGGCAGCTATCTGGTGACCTACATCGCCAACGATGGCAACGGCAACAGTGCCACCAACACGCGCACGGTCATCGTGCCCGGAACTTATGCCAGCACGCCGCCCGTGCTGACCAATGTGGTGGTGATGGGCAACGGCGCGTTCCAGTTCAACTTCACGAGCGACGCTGGCGCGTTGCTGACGGTGTGGGCCAGCACGAACGTGGCGTTGCCGTTCAACACATGGAGCAACCTCGGCGCGCCCGTGGAATCGCCCGCCGGCACGTTCCAATTCACCGACCCGCAGGCCATGAACTACACCGAACGTTTCTACCGTGTGAGTTCGCCGTAGCGGCGGGCATCCTTGCCTGCCGTACCCCGAAAGCTTTCGGGGCAGCCCGGCGGAAAAAGCACGCGCACAACCGGAAGTCATCGGGGATTTTGAAAGCCATGGGAAAGTTCGTGCGGCTCTTTCCGGGCGGCAGGGATGCCACCCTCTACGTCAGGCAAGGATGCCTGACGCTACATTGCCCGTGGAATCGCCCGCCGGCACGTTCCAATTCACCGACCCGCAAGCCACGAACAACGTGATGCGCTTCTATCGCGTGCGTTCGCCGTAGAAAGCAACCCGCGATTGTAGGCGACGACGTAAGCAGTCGTCGGTTTTGGGAAAGCAGACAGGAAAACACTCCTTGCGTCGTTTTTTGCAAGACCTGTTTCCGCAATCAGGAGGCGAGAATCACCTCAATGCCCTTCGCCCGAAGTTGCGCCACCAACTCCGCTGGCGCTTGGCTGTCCGTGACGATGGTGTGGACTTTTGAGAGATCGCAGAGTTGCGAGACGGAACGGCGACCGAACTTCGTATGATCCAAGCAGAAGATGACTTTCGCCGCAGCGCGCATCATGGCGAGTTGGATGTCTATCAGCAGGCCGTGCGAGTTGGTGATGCCTTCCATCGTGATGCCGCCGGAACTCATCACGGCAACATCGGCGTGGATTTTTGAAAACGCTTCTACTGCGAGTGGACCGACCAGCACGCCAAGTCGCGGATAGATCACGCCGCCGCTCAGGACGAGTTCCACTTTGCCAGCAGAGGAATAGAGATTCGCAACGGGCAGGGAATTGGTCACAATTTGCGGCGACTTGTCTTCGAGATATTTCGCGACATGAAACGTCGTCGTGCCCGCGTCAATGATCACGCTTTGATTCGGGCGGATGAGTTCAGCGCACGCGCGACCGATGGCTTCCTTGGAATCGAGTTGATGCGTGTCGCGCGCGGAGAAGGTGAACTCGTCGGACTTCGGCGTGACGATGCGCGCTCCGCCGTGGGTGCGCTTCAAGTTTCCGGAGGCTTCGAGAACCGTGAGATCGCGGCGAACGGTGGAAACAGACGAGTCAACGTGCTTCGCCAGGTCTTCAAGCGAAGCAAACTCAACCTCCTGGAGATACGTCTCCAATCGGTGTTTGCGCTCTTCTGCCGTCATTCGAGCAACACTTTGCTAGATGTTGGAAGATTTTGCAAGATATTTGTTGACGAATGGCTGAAATCGGTCAAGACTTGGCGCGTTATGGCAATTGCTGCATCCGCTCCGCACAGAGCCGTCGTCGAACACATGGTTCGGCAGGCGGTGTATTCGCGCCTCGGCAAACCGCTGCCGCGCGCGGCAACGTCGCCAAATCCGCTCGTGGTGAACATCAGCGCGCGTCATTGCCATCTGACGCAGGACGCGGTCGAGGCTCTCTTCGGCAAAGGCTACAAGCTGCAAGTTCACAAGTGGCTTTATCAGGAAGGGCAGTTCGCCGCGAAGGAAACCGTGACGCTGATCGGCCCGCGCAGTCGTGTGATTTCCAATCTCCGCATTCTTGGTCCGTGCCGCACTCTTAACCAGGTTGAACTCGCTTACACGGATGCCATCGCGCTGGGCTTTGATATTCCGCTGAAAGCATCCGGTGACATCAAGGGAACTCCCGGCGCGATGCTGATGGGTCCGAACGGATTTTTTGAAATGCCGGATGGGATCATTCGCGCGTTGCGTCATGCGCACTTGAGTCCGACGGATGCAGATTTCTACGGCGTGAAGCACGGCGACATGATGAAGCTCAAGATCGGCGGCGATTGCGGCATCACGCTCGACAAGATGCTCGCCCGCGTGGACAAGAGTTTCAAACTGGAGGTACACATTGATACCGACGAAGGCAACGCGTGCAATTTGCAGCCGGATACGTCCGTTGAATTGACAAAGTAACAACCAACAACCAACATCCAACATTCAACATCGAATCGCCGATGATGCGCGAAGTGCGGTGATTTCCATTGGATGTTCGGCGTTGGATGTTAGTTGTTCGATGTTTCCCCATTTTCTCCATCAACTATCAACGAATAACCATCAACTAAATTATGAGTGAAGCATTAGGAATGATCGAAACCAAAGGCTACATCGGCAGCGTGGAAGCCAGTGATGCCATGGTCAAAGCAGCCAACGTCAAGTTGGTCAAAACCATCCCCATCGGCGGCGGTCTCATCACCGTCCTCGCGCAG
>JANNAO010000264.1:0-7188 GCA_031384405.1 Verrucomicrobiota bacterium
GGGACAGCGCGTCCTCGCCTGTCCATTTGGAATTCCACGCCAGCACTGTTTTTCTCGACCGCCACTTTGACTCGAGGACAGGCGAGGACGCACTGTCCCACTAACCCGAACCGTTTCGTTTCGGCATTGAGATTTGCCGCGTTTCGGTTTGTCGCTGTCATCGCCTCACTTGCCGCCGCCTTTGCCGTTTCCGCTTCCGCGCAATCCTCCCGCCCCGGCATGGGCGCGACGCCTTATGCCGATGGACTCGGCACAGGCGTGACGTTTCGTGTCTGGTCGCCGAACGCCACGAATATCGCCGTGCGCGGTTCGTTCAATGGATGGGGCAGCACGGCGATGACAGAGCAGGGCACGTCAGACATCTGGTCGGTGGATGTGCCGAACGTGGCGGCTGGCAGCCAATACAAGTATTTCATCAATGGCCAGCATTGGTGGAAAGACCCGCGCAGTCGGCAGGTGACGACCAGCGGTTACAACGCGTCTGGCGCGAATTCCATCGTGTATAATCCATCCCTGTTCAACTGGCTTGGCGACACGCGGCTTCCGGTCAACTCTTCCAACCTCGTCATCTACGAGATGCACATCGGCTCGTTCTACGATCCAACTCCGGGGTCTGGCGGGCCGGGGAAATTCACCAACGCCGTCGCGAAACTCGATCATCTCGTCGCGCTCGGCATCAACGCGGTGCAGTTGCTGCCCATCTCGGAATTTCCCACGGACAATAGTTGGGGCTACAACCCGGCGGATATTTTTGCCGTGGAGAACAACGGTTACGGCGGGCCGGATGGACTGAAGACGTTCGTCCGCGAGGCGCACGCGCGGGGCATCCGCGTGTTGCTCGATGTGGTTCACAATCACTACGGGCCGAGTGATCTTGAGCTTTACGGTTTCGATGTCGGCTCGGCCAGCCGGTTTTATTTTTACACGAACGCAGGCATCTGCTGCACGCCGTGGGGTGATCGCCCCAACTATGCGAATACCAACGTGCGCTCGTTCATCAGCGATAATTTCAAGATGTGGCTCGACGAATATCATGTGGACGGATTCCGCTGGGACGCCGTGGGCGCGATGCGGCATTACGATCCCGGCTACGTGACGATTCCCGAAGCGGGCACGCTCATTCAATCCATTAATTCCACGATCATTGACAGCAATGCCATCAGCATCGCAGAAGATGACGCGTCCGGGATGGGTTTCGATGGTGAATGGGCGCACAGCTTTGGCGGCACGTTGATCAACGAGATCGTGAAGACCAATGATGCCAGCCGCGACATGAATGCCTTGTCCGGTGCGATGACGGGATCGGGATTCTTTCGCGTGTTGTTCGCGGAGACGCATGATCTCGTGGGCGACTTGAACGGCGCGGGAAATCAGCGTTTGCCCAAGCGCATTGATTCCGCGAACCCCGGCAGTTACACCGCGCGCAAACGCTCCATGCTTGCCGCCGCCACCACGCTGACATCGCCGGGCATTCCAATGCTGTTCATGGGGCAGGAGATGTTGGAGGACGCTCAGTTCAGTTCCTCGTATGCGCTCGACTGGACTCATGCGACGACTTATTCCGCCGTCACAAATTTCTTTCGCGACATGATTCGGCTGCGTCGCAATCTCGACGGCGTCAGCCTCGGACTCACTGGTCCGAGCATGGCATGGCATGTCACGCGGAACGACGCACCGTGGAAGTTGCTCGCGTTCCATCGCTACGGCGCGACCACGAACGATCAGGTGATGGTGGTGATGAACTTCACGAGCAATTCGATCCCGGAATACTTCATCAACACTTGGCCAGCGAGCGGTGCGTGGTATGTGAATCTTAATTCTGACTGGACGAAATATGGCAGCGACTTCAGCAACTACGGCAGTTCCCTCGTCAACGTCACGGGCAGCAGCGGCGCGATTGCCATCGGGCCTTACAGCACTCTGGTGCTCTCGCGTCAGGCGTTGCCCAATCTGGATTCTGATGCCGACGGTTTGCTCAATGGTTGGGAGCAAACTTATTTTGGCAACCCACTCAGTGCCGTCGCCACCGATGACGGCGATGGCGATGGCGCGAACAATCTCCACGAACAAGCTGCCAACACCGCTCCGAACTCCTCTGCCTCTGCGCTCAGGTTCACCAGCATCCACCGCACGGGTTCAACCGTAGCGTTGCAGTGGACGGGCGGCCAATCCGTCAAACAACTTCTTCAACACGCAACCACCTTGAGCGGTCCGTGGACAGCGATCTTCACCAACAATCCGCCCACAGCGATCACCAACTCGCTCACTGTTTCAAACGTGGTGAGTTCGTCACGCTACTATCGGATACAGATCGTGCCGTGAGGGTGACTGGCGGAGGGCGGGTTTTGCAGAATGATTGATGGCAGAATGATGTTCCGAATTCTTTACCTTCATCATTCTGCCATCAATGGTTCTGCCTATCGTCTTTCTACATTTTGGATTTCGTTTTGGCGTCCATTACGGGTTTCCCGGTAAAAAAAACTGGGGGCTGGTGCGAGCCAGCCCCCAGAAACCAAACCCAGTAGAGAAGAGCATCAGGCTTTCACCCAATACATATTAGCGGAATCAAGGAGGGACTTTCGTTCGCGCGCTGAGGCGCGACCGGTGAGAAATGCAGCGCGTTCTCTTTTGGAGTTTCACGTTGCATTTTCATGCGGTTGGAAAAGCAGGCGACATACCATCGCCGTTCTTCGAGGAAAATAGCTGTGACGTTGTGAAGTGTTGTCTCGTTGGCGGACAACGCTGTCTTTGCGTGGCGAATTATTCGCCGGGATTTCCCCCGGTCATCTACCGGGGAAGCGATCCAACTTCGGCATTTGATTCACACGTTCATCCAGCTCGAAGTTCACTTGTCCGCGCACGACGTTGAACTTTGCTTTACCGGAGTAAGCAGCAGCTTCAAGCGTTTCCCACGGCGTCAGATTCCATGCAGTGAACGTGTGCCTATAAAAATGCCAGCTCTCCTTCGTGCGCGGAAACGGCCAGAGCGTCGGGCTGATCTTCTTTTGTGTCACAGCAAGAAACTGCGTCCAGTCGCGATCAATCATCAACAGACGTGGCAAAGGTTTCCCAGTCTTCAACTTCTCTGCCGTCTTCTCGTGTTGAATCTTGATGTCCAAGTCCAACACGTCTTCGCACGAGTAGAGCAGAAGGAAGCCGCCACGGTTCGTGATGCGTAATGGAGATTGGTTTGTGAGCGCGATGATGGCATCAAGCATCGTGGGATTCGCGTTGGTCAACGTGACGTGAACGCGGCGGAAGAAGTAAAGCTCGTCAGTCGCACCCGGCATGAAGATGAACGCTTTCACTGCGGAGTTGGATTGGAATCGCGCGAGCAACACCTCGGCGCAGTTCGTCTGGTTGAGGACGTTGATGTTCGTGCCGAGCGGCATGGTGGCGAGCGCGGAAGGCCATGTGGCTTCGTCCGCAACGGCGGTAAAGCATTTCAGCAAGAGTGTGAGTCCACAGCACCACGAGCGGAGTGCGCCCGTCCTCGGGCGCAGCAATGTGGCAGGGAGTTGCGGCGTGGAATTGCGAAGCGCGATGAGATGTAGTGGCGGGCATCCCTGCCTGCCGTAGAGGGCGCGCATCCTTGCCGCCCGGATAAAAACGTTGTTTTCTGTGCGACTCTCGAAACTCCGGCATCCATCGTGATTCTTGCGTTTCGTTTCGCTGGGCTGGGAAGCCCATATCTACGGCAGGCAGGGATGCCCGCCGCCACTTCGGAGTTCGGTTTGAAATGTCACGTTGCTGTGCCCGGGGACGGGCACACTCCGGGGCAGTTCGTTTCAATCGGTTCATGTGGTCAAAAGGAAAGCTGCGCGATGCGTTCTTGGATTTGCGCGAGCCAGCGTTCGTAAAAGCTCAACAGCCGCCAGATGTTCAACAGGCGATCAGTCTGGGAGGAATCGCTTGATTGCCAGACGACATCGAGCGATTTCAAATCCTCCAGCAATGTTTCGCGACGTGGAGAAATCTTGCGGCTGAGTTCATTGAGTTGATCCACTTGCTCCATGCCGCGCTCGAAGAGTTGCACTTGAATCAACGGCGATGTGGCTTTGGCTTTCTCAACAAGAAAGGCGTCCACCTCACGAAATACTTTGCCGACGGCGAAGAATAATTCCATGAGATCGTCCGGCACGTTGGTCAGGTCGGATGGCTTTGCACTGAGTTCCAGTTCGAGCAGATGCCGGATGCGGCTGCGCGGTTCGCGGAGGCATTGATAGGCGGCGTTGAGTTCGGTGTAGCGTTGGTTGGCTGCGAATTTTTCGGTCTCGGCTGCGTTGTGAGTGCGGTCGGGATGAACTTCGGATGAGAGCGCAAAAAACTTTGTCTTGAGGGAATCCGCATCGAGCCACAGACGGCGTGGTTCGTTGAGCAGAAGAAAATTGTCCTTCATGGGAGTCTATCAACAATCAACAATCAACTTTCAACCAACTATGCACTGAAGCTTTCGCCGCAGGAACAGCTCGTGGCAGCGTTGGGATTCTTCACTTTGAAACCGCCGTCTTGCAACGCATCCACGTAATCCAGCTCGCTGCCCGTGACGTAAAGTGCGCTCTTGGGATCTACCACGACTTTGACGCCAGCGGACTCGACGAGGAAATCGCGGTTCGCCGGGCCGTCCTGCAAATCCATCTTGTATTGCAGGCCGGAGCAGCCACCACCCATCACAGCCACGCGCAACACGCCCGCCGGACGACCTTGCTTGGTCAGCAGCGCGCCGACTTTTTTGCCCGCGTTGTCGGTGAGCTTGATGAGGCGTTCGTCTCCGGTGCGGAACGTCGGTGCGGCGGTTTGAGTTTGAGTTGGGCGTGCAATCATCGTGGCAATGTCAACGTAGTCATTCGCGCACGTATCGTCAACGCAACGCGTCGCCGGTGAAGGCGCGTGGCAACAACTCCGCCACGGTATAGCGATGAACTTTCTTCAACGCACGACTGTCCGCCACGAACACTTCGGCATCGGGCGCGTATTCGGCGAGCAGTTGACGGCATGCGCCGCAGGGAGCCGCGCCGCCCGGAGCTTTCGCCACAACTGCGACAGCGACGAAATCATTTTGCCCATCAGTCAACGCCTTAAACAACGCCACGCGCTCCGCACAACACGTCAACCCGTAGCTCGCGCTCTCGACGTTTGCGCCGGTGACGATCTCACCCGTACGCGTGAGCAGTGCGGCGCCGACGAGAAAGTTTGAGTAAGGCGCGACAGCGAGTTGTCGCGCTTGTGCTGCTGATCGGATGAGTTGTTCAACGTTGAGTTTGGCCATAAAGAGTCGCAAAAGTTTTGAGTAATCTCGCGCCGACATCTTTGACGCGCTTGCCGGTTTCGAGGACTTCCTGATGCGAAATCGGCGTCTTGCTGATGCCTGCCGCGAGATTTGTGATGCAAGAGATGGCGGCGACGCGCAGGCCGCATTGTCGCGCCACGATGGTTTCCGGCACAGTGCTCATGCCGACGGCATCCGCGCCGAGTCGGGCAAAGGCGTTGATCTCGGCAGGAGTTTCGTAGCTCGGCCCGCTGACGGCGACATAGACGCCGGAGCGTAGCTGCACTTTCACTTTTCTGGCGGCTTCAATGACGAGTTTGCTCAAGGCCGGAGCATAGGCTTGCGACAAATCCACAAAACGCGGCAAGCCGGACAGGGCAGGGCCGCGCAGTGGATTCGCGCCCATGAAGTTGATGTGATCGGTGAGCAACATGAAGTCGCCCACGCGAAACTTCCGGTTGATGCCGCCCGCAGCATTCGTGAGCAACAGGTCTTTCACTCCACACGCCGCGAGAGTCCGCACGGCGAACGTGATTTGCTCCATCGAGTGACCTTCGTAGTAGTGGCCGCGTCCACTCAACACGATGACGGGCGTTCCACCAAGTTTCCCAATGAGCAATTCTCCGCCGTGACCCGCGACCGTAGTTTTGGGGAAGCTGGGGATTTGGGAATAAGCCAGCCGCGCATCCACTTCGAGACCATGCAGGACATGATTGAATCCACTTCCCAGCACGAGCGCGAGCGTGGGGCGCAGGCGGGAAAGTTTTTGGATGCGGGCGACGGCGTTCTTCACGCGCGGATTAAGCCACAGATCGAGCGACGAATAAACACCGAACAAAATAAAAAAGCGCGGCTGCTTTAGCCGCGCTTCGTGAATATCTGTGATGAATCAGCGTTTCGTTTGTTTCTCGAACTCTGCGATGAAGGCTTTTGCGCCGCCCTTCACGTAGCCCATCTCTGCGACTTTTTTCCCATCGCCATCGAGGATGATGAGTGTCGGATAACCTTGGATGCTGTATTTCTTGGCGAGTGCATCGTTGGCGGACTTCTGTGCTGCGCTCAGTGTCTTTTTGCGTGGGAAATCCACTTCCACGGTCATGATGTTTTTCTTGGCGTATTCTACGAACTCAGGTTGGGAGAACACTTCCTTGTGGAGTTTCACGCACCAACCGCACCAGTCCGAGCCGGTGAAGTTGAGCAACACGAGTTTCTTTTCCGTCTTGGCTTGGGCTTGAGCTTTGGTGGCGTCAGTCAGCCATTGGCTGGATTCCGCTGCTGTCGCGCTGAACAATGCCAGCGCTGTAGTGAGACCGAGTATTAGTTTTTTCATGTGTTTTGTTTTGTTGAACGTCGTTGGTTTAGACGGGCAAAGCTTCGGCGTGTTCAATCCAGCTTTTCTTTCCGGCGACAATCGTGGCCACGGTCTTGCCTTTGAGCGGCCAGCCGTAGAAGGGATTGTTCCGGGATTTGCTGGCGGTATCGTCGCGTTCCCAGACCCATTCGCGGTCGGGATCGAACACGGTCACATCCGCATCCGCGCCGACGCCGAGCGTGCCTTTGGAGAGATTCAATAAGCGCGCCGGGGCGACGGTGTATTTGGAAATGAGATCGGAGAGCGAGAGCCGTTTCGCGTGATAAAGCTGCATGAGCGCGAGGGCAAACTCGATCTCCAGTCCCGTGATGCCAAACGGTGCGTAGTCGAATTCAACTTCCTTCTCGAAGTCGCAATGCGGCGCGTGATCGCTGCAAAGCACTTCAATCGTTCCGTCCACGATGCCCGCGAGGATCGCTTCGCGGTCGCGCGCGGTGCGGAGCGGAGGATTCATTTTGAAATTGGTGTCGTAACTCGGCCAGGTGGGGAGGTTGAGGGTTGAAGGTTGAGGGTTGAGGGTTGATAAAAGTTGTTTGCCATCCTCGGC
>JANNAO010000456.1:0-17554 GCA_031384405.1 Verrucomicrobiota bacterium
CTTTTGGTAAAACCGCCGCTCGGAAGTGCGGATGTCCTGAATCCGCCGCGTCAACTCCTCGAAATAATCAAACGGCTGGTCGGGATTCTTCAACCGCTCGTCGTCGAGCACGAATCCTTTGACGATGTATTCCCGCAACCGTTGCGTGGCCCAGATGCGGAAGCGGGTGGCGACATGCGATTTCACGCGGTAGCCGACGGAAAGGATGGCGTCGAGATTGTAAAAATCCACGCGCCGTTGGACGGAACGCGCACCTTCCTGGCGAACTGACAAGGATTCCTTGTGAGTTGCCCCGCGCTCCAGTTCGCCCTCCTCGTAAATGTTCTGGAGATGCAGGCTGATATTTTGCTGGGTCGTCTGGAAAAGCTCCGCTAGGTGCTGCTGCGTGAGCCAGACGGTTTCGCCCTCAAACCGCACATCAATTTTCAGCTTCCCGTCCGCGGCCTGATAGACGAGAAACTGGCCGCCGGGTGGAGGTGTGGATTTGGCTTTGGGATTCATTCTTCTGCGTTGCGCCACAGCGGAACAAAAGATCCGATTCACCTCAATGCAAAACCAAACCGGCTTCATGGCCGTGTTCCCGGTATAGCAGTTGATCTCTCCGTGTCTTACAATGGGTCGCCGCCAGCTCCAAAAGTTCCTCGTTCCTGTCACGGAAACTGCTTAGTTTCCACCCGATAGGAGTTGTTTATGAATAAAGAGCGCTTCAATGATCTGCTGATTGCCATGATCCTGTGTGAAAGTGGCATTTCCGACCTGTTGTTTATCCCTGGACGGGTGCCGCAAATGTCCTGTTACGGGAAATTGCGTTCCTACACCAGTGACTTGATCGCTGAACCCGTCAGCGCGGAGATGACGGCGCAACTGTCGGAAATCCTCATGGATGGCAACACGTTGGTCGCGGAAAACTACCGCAAGCACGGCTCATGCGATTGCAGTTATGCCGTGGCGGGCGTGGCGCGTTTTCGCGTGAATATCTATTCGCAGGCGGGTCGCCGGGCCATTGTGATGCGTAAGCTCTCCAATACGATCCCGCAACTTCAAGACCTCAACGTCCCTCCCGTCTTCGAGCAGATCATCAACGAAAATGCCGGCCTTGTTTTCATCACTGGCGCCACCGGCACCGGCAAGACGACCACACTGGCGGCGATCTTGAACGAAATCAATCGCACGCAGGACATCCATGTGATCAGCCTCGAAGACCCGGTCGAGTATCTGCACGAACCGATTCGCGCGACGTTCAGCCAACGCGAGTACGGAAAGGATTATTTCGATCCTTCGATCGGCCTCAAGGCAGCTTTGCGCCAGTCGCCGCATACGATCATGGTCGGCGAAATCCGGGATCGGGAAACCATGGAGGTCGCCATCACTGCGGGCGAGACGGGGCATCTCGTTTTTACGTCCCTGCACACCATCAACGCCAGTCAGACGATCAACCGCATCCTGGGCATGTTCGACAAAGGCGAAGAATCGCTCATGCGGCAGCGGTTGGCGGATGCCTTGCGGTGGGTAGTGAGTCAAAGACTCGTTCCTAGGATGGATGGCGGATTGCATCTGGTCACCGAGGTGATGGGCAACAATATGCGGTCGCGAGAAGTCATCATCTCGGGCGAATCAGAAAAGCATAACCTGCACGAGATCATCGAAAGCAGTGTCACGCCGTGGGGTTGGCACAGTTTTGAACAATCTCTGATCAACGCCGTGCTTGCAGGCGATATCGCTCCAGATATCGCGCTGCACTACGCCAATCACAAAACCCAAGTGCAGCAGGCATTGGATAAATACACCGCTGGCCGAGTCGCCGCGCCCAAGCACAAGATGAGTGACACCGTCATGCTGGATAAGAAGCTGGCATTGGCAGAAACGCCTGCGTGACTTTCTCGATGCTTTCGGCCACGGGTAGATTCTCCGGCACCTTGCCACCGGAAAAGGCGTGAACGCCGGGATGACGGCTGATTTCACAACGGCTTTCTCCGCCTCAATACGTTGTTCCGCCGGGCTGGAAGCCCGTCTCCACGTCAGGCAAGGATGCCTGCCGCTACTCTCAAGGCCAGACTCTCACCCGGTAGAACTTGGCAGAGTTCGTCGCCATAGTGTCGAGGTAGGCAGCCGTGGGCGCAACACCTGTCACGATGCCACTCAGTGGAGCGAAGTTCGTGAGCAGATTGACAGTCGCGTGGACTTGATAGGTTTTCCCCGACACGCTCGACCACGTCAGGAGATTTCCCGTCGAGAGACTGAGGATACGCAGTACGGAGTTCGCATCGAGCGGGTTTGTCGCGGCGATGACTTCACTTGCGTTGTTCATGCCGTCGCCATCGGAGTCAACATGTGGATCGAGGAGAATTGTGCCCGATGAAATTCCACTGAGCGAACTCTCCACACCCGTATTATTGATCGCGGCGACGCGGGCATAAAGGGTCTGGCCGTAACTGCCGCCCGCGATCTTGTTCGTCGTCGTGACTGTGCCGTTGAAAACATTCGATCCGCCGGACGTCGTGCCGACGATGACGCGATAGCCACTGATGCCGCCTTCAGCATCACTCACACTGTTCCAACTGAACGTCACGTTCGTGCCCACGACGTACGCAGAAGCAACCGGCGTGGGCGGCGTGGGCGGCGGCGTCACGTCGTAAAGTTTGAGATACTGCGCCTCGAAGGGAGCATTCGTCCACGCGGCATCGGTGGTCGGCACTCTGTTCGCGCTGACGAAGATGCCATTCGCCAAAACGTTGCTGCCCCACGAGCCGCCGCCGGGCCAGAGCCAGACGTTGCGGCGATTCGCATCCGCACCTGTGTAGGCGGCGAGGTTTTTCACGTTGTAGAACCGGTTTGATTTGATGCCGAACAGATTGCCCGGCCCTTGGGTGATGTTGACGTTGAACGTGCCGGACTGGTTGTTGTCGCGAGTGATATTGGCGAAGGCGAAAACGACGTCGCTGAAGTTCGGGGCGGCGTTCGCGGTTTCGTATTTCACCACGGCGTAGAGCGAGGCGTGAACCGCGCCGCTCGTCTGGTTGATGAAGTAACGATTGGAACTGCGGAGCGCGCGGCTCGCTTGGCGGGCGGCATTGATGCCGGAATAGACGGGCTGGAGTTGATCGAGCGCGAACGTGCGATTGCCCGGCCAGAGGATCGGCTGGAGCGAATTGAACTTCATGAAGTGCGGAATAGTCTTGCCGCTGGTGGAGTAACGATCAAAGCCGAACGTGCGCGCGATGCCGAGTTCCTGTCCGTAGAAGATCATCGGCGCACCGTCAATCGTCGCGCCAACGGAATAACGCACGAGCGCTTGAAAGGGATCATCATAATTCTCCTCATCGTGCGAGGAGGTATTCATCAGGATCAAACCTTGGCCGTACGCGTTGCGTCGGCTTTCCAGCAGGGTGCGGTAGTCCGTGACACTCGCGGCGGACTTGAGATCGAACAAAATGTTTTCGTTGAGAATGTCGAAATGCCGGTTCGAGCGATACGTCACCGCGCCGCCATCGAGCGATTCGCACATGAACACGAAGTCCCATTTGCGTGAGCGGACTTTGTTGATGATGTATTCCCACGCCTGTGGCGGCAGTCCCTGCCCGAAGTCGGCGCGCAATCCGTCAATGCCTTTGTTGCTCTGGTTCGCAGGCGTGCCGTTGGTGTGGCCTGTTTTGTCGAGCCAGTAGAGAACGTAGTCGGCGAAATACTTCCAGACGTTCTGCGTGACGGCGTCGAAGTGACCGTTGCCGCCGCCAGAACTTCCCTCGCTGCCGATACTGGTGTCGAACCAATCGCCTTCGTTCTGGTGCGCGCCTGCCGAACCGGAGTTGACCCAGAGCGCGGCGTAACGTCCGAAATAAACATCCTTCACATCCGTCCACTTGCCGAAGTCGTAGCGGTCCGGCGCGGGCGCGGTGTTCGCGCTGCTGGAGGCGCGCATGTCGTAGGCGTCGGTGCGAGAATAAACGCGCGACTCGCGATTGCGGATCTCGTCGGTGGGCTGCCAGTTGTTGGGATTGCCCACGCCGCCCCAGTAGAACACGCCGCTTGCGCCGAGTTCGCAATCGTGCGCCGTGTGATTGAACGCCGCATCCAGCATGATGCTGACGCCAGCGTTGTCAGCAGCGGCGACGAAGTTGGTGAACTCCTGCAATCCGGCGGCGCGCGTGTTGGCTTTGCTCATCAGCGGATTGATCTCAAAAAAGTTTTTAACGGCGTAAGGGCTGCCGACCTCGAAAGGCAAACTCGTATCAGGATCGGTGAAGCGACCCACGATGCCGTTCGGATGGATGGGCTGAAACCAGAGCCAGTTCACGCCGAGATTGGTGACGTAGTTGAGGTTGAACTTCGCGTTGGTGGCGTTGAACGACCGCGCCCCGGGGCCGTCATGTAAATCGGTGAACGTGCTGCGGTCATTCTGCGCGATGCCCTGCGACTCGACGGCGATGGTGTTCAATTCGTAGAGGACAATTTCCCGCGCGCGTTTGGGCGAGACGACGATGGCGTGATCGCGCTGGCCGAGAAAGCTGTTGTAGTAAATCCAGTTTGCGTTGCCCGTCACCTTGTAACGCGCAGTCAAACGATACGCGCCGCATTTCGTGGCGTTGATGATGTAACGGTATTGGCCGCCGCCGATGTTTGTCATCGCGTAAGCCTTGAAATAATGCGTGTCTGCGCCCGCCACGACGAGATCGCCGCTCGGCGGACGGATGCCATCTTCAACGCCGTCGCCATCGGCGTCAGTGGTCGCGCGGTCGCGGCGGTTGAGCGTGCTGAAGAATTCTATCTGCGTGAGATTCGCGGCGTTGGGCGTGAACAGGATCGTCAGCGGCACGGCGTCGCCCGCAACTTCATCCACGAAGATGTGCGTGGTGGTGTAGTTGGCGTTGACGCCGTTGACGGTGAGGATGGGCTGGGCGGGGGAGGAAATTAAAAATGCAAAATTAAAAATTAAAAAACAAGCCAGCCACAGATTGGTAACGCTCGCCCTCACCCCGGCCCTCTCCCCCGGGGAGAGGGAGAACGTTCTGCCGTCTTTGGTGAAAATCCCTGACGGACTTGGTTGTCGAACCATTTGAAATGATGAGGCGCGCGATTTTTGTCCCCTCTCCTGGGGGAGAGGGCCAGGGTGAGGGCGGTCGTTGCACCATTCAGTTCCAGACACAACCACGACCATGCCCATTGAGAACCCTGCTTCTAATTTCTTCATGTTGAATTGATTCATGGCAGCAGTTGTATCCGATAAAACTTGTTCGTCGCATCCGGCGCGGAATCAAAATAGAACGACGACGTCGCGCTCGCTTGGATCACCGGGCTGATGATCTGCATCGGTAGCGCGATGTTCGTGGTCGCGAGAACTTGATAGTTGCGGCCTGCCACGCTGTCCCAGACGACGAGTTGGTTTCCGTTGGCGAGTTCCGTGATCCGCAGCGCGGAGTTCGCGTCGAACGCATCCGTGCCAGCGATGGTTTCGTTGTAATCGCTCATGCCGTCGCCGTCAGAATCGCCGGGGCGCACGACGACGAACGTGCGCGTATCCTGGATTTGAACGCCGATGTTGGTGTAGGTGACGAGGATCGAGTTCGTTCCCGCCGGAAGTCCGTTGGCGAGATAATTCACGGAGCGCAGTCCAGGCGCGCAGCCTGAGAGCAGGAAGGAATAGTTCGCGCGCGGCATCAACACGCCGTTCAGATAGATCGAATAGAATACTGAAGTCGCGGGGAGATTCGTGCTGTAACAATTGCGGATGACGTAATTGTCGTTCGTGTTCAACGTGAGAATCATCCCTTCCGTGGCCGGTGCTGTGATGGTCAACACGGACTGCGGCGCGAAAGTATTGATCGTGCGCGTGAGTGTGGTGATGCGGTTCGTGAACAGGCTGCTGGTCGCCTCGCGCAATCGCACCGTGATGGTTGCCGAACCGGATGCAGGCACGTTCACGTAGCTGAAGCGATACTCGCTGGGATAATTCGGATACGCTGCACTGATGGTTGCGTTCGGGGTCGCTGAGGTCGCCGCGACAAAACGCGCGACGCCGTTCGTGTCGCCATTGCCGTTGGCCTGACTTGTTTGCGCGTCATCGTTCAGCGCGTTGCTATCCTGGATGTTCACCTCCACGCCCGTCACGCTACTGTCCGTGCGGATGACGACAGAGTAAGTGCTGTTGGAAATGGAACTCCCGTCCGGCGACGGAAACGCAATCGCACCCGTCGGCGGCGCGGCGTCGTAATAGAAAGATTGCGAGAACGTGTTATAGACGCCGGATTTTCCGTCACGCGGCAGAAACGTGCGGGCGCGGACGATGTGCATGCCTTCGCGCAATCCGGTGATCGTGTCATTCGTCTTGAGATTGTTGTGCAACCAGACTGTCGCCGTAGTCGGATTGAAATTCGTCAGCACAAACGTCGTCTGCCCGTAACGCTTCGCATCCAGTGCGTCGGAGATCGTGCCGATGTTGTCATTAAACAACGCGAGCTTGTAGCGAATCTGCGCGCCGTTGGTGTTGACGGTCGAGGGAATGGTTGCGACCCACCAATCAATCGCGCCGTTGATGGAGTCGTCATTCGCGAAGCCGGCCTCAACAACTTTTGTCGTGCCGCGACCGATGCCGAACGCGCCTTCGGGATTCGTTCCATCCACGGTGTAATAGAGGAAGCAGCGGTTGATCTGGAACTGATAACCCGCGCGGACGTAAATATCCGTGGACAATCCGGCGATGGGATTCAGCGGAACACGCTGCGTGGACGGGCCGCCGCCGAAGATCGTGGTCGCGTTGCTCGGACTGTGGATCGCCCACTCCGCCGTGTTGTTTGTGAGCGTGAAATCATTTCCGTTGGCGTTGACGACGAGATTGCTCGCCGGAGTGCCGACGCGATAATGATACGTCTCCGCGCCGTCGGACACGGTGTTGTTGCGGTTCGTGGCCATCGCCGCGAAGCGCTCCGGGCCGCAGCGCGATTGGAACATCGCCTGTTCGTAGCCGACAAAATTATCCGTGGCAGTTCCCGGCTTGTTGTCGCGACGATCAAATCCATTCGTCGGGCCGAGCGACATGTGACTGTTGATGTCGAGACCGCCGTCGAGCTTGGCGAGGACATTCACGCAGGAAGCGTCAGTGCGGAACACCAGATCGAACGCCGTGTTCGTGACGATGGGAACGTCAATTGAGTAAGTCTTGTTCGAGAGATTCACGCCGCTGAGGAGATTTCCATTCGCATCAATGCTGCCGCGCATCTTGAAGGGATACGTCGGCGCGAAGTTCGTGTCGCCATTCACGCCGTCCTTGCGATAGAGCGTGACGCGCTGGGCGTCCACACCGTTTTGCCGAAGCGTGATGACGTCTTTGCGATTATTGGCACGGCTGGCTTCGGGCCATTGATAGCCATACATCACGTAGCCGCCGCTGGGGATTTTTAATTCAATCGCGCCGCCACCGGGAGGAATGGTTTGTCCGCCGACATAGACAGCGCGGTTGACCGGATTGCCATCGTTGGCCGTGGACTGCGCTGTGGCCAGAACTGCTGTGGCATTTCGCACAAGCAGTTTGGTGCAAGCGTTGAGTTTGTTCGGCGAATCGCTGAGTTGATACAACACCGAGCCGGGCGGAAAGCTCACCGCGAGACCGACGTTGCGGCTGTTGCTCACGGGAAAACATTCGTAGAACGTGCCCGCGCCGCTCTGCGCCACGCCGTCGTCGAAGCTCACGTCGCCAGCGTAATTGTCATTCATCACGAACAACACCGTAGTCTGATCCGCATCCGTGCCGCCGTCGCGATAGTCGTAACGCTCGAACGCCACGATGTCCGCATCACTCCAGCGCGAGCGCGTGCCGCCGCGTGAAAGCTGATGATGCAGCCAAGCGATGTCGGGCATTTTGTTGTCGCTAAACTGACCGAGGTAAGGCGCGTTGGCGATCTTGGGGAAAAAGTCCGGGCCGCTGGATTGATTGTAACCGTCGGAATAAATCACCGGCACACCTTCGCGTGCGAACATATAGGCGAGTTGCAATTCGCGATGATTGGCAAAGGCGTTGTCGTGGCTCTGGGCATACATCACGCGGTTCGGCGCGGTGAACCCGCCGGAGTCGCGTTGATCGAGGCCGATGAGCGAGGCGGATGGATTGCCGAGAACATTGTTCAACGTGCCGGAGAGAGGCGAATCCACGAGCCTCATGCCGCGCGCGAAGTAATCGCTGTATGGCGGCGGCTCGCCGAGATGTTCGCCAAAGAGCAGGGCGTCGTTGCGCGTGACTTCGCTGTCATACGTGCTGTTGCGATTGTCGTCACTCTCGACATAACCGTTGCCAGTGACGTTATTGCCGTAGCCGTGGACGTAATCGTAGATCGTCTGAATGCCGCCGACGTAACCAGCCGTCGTGGCAGTGGTCGCACCAAAAAATGTCGCAGGCGTGTGCTTCACCGCATCGAAGCGGAAACCGTCGCACTTGGTTTCGCTCATCATCCACATCGCCGCGCGGATGAGATGAGCATTCACGTCTTCAACCACAGGATCACCGCTCGCTCCGTTGAACGGCCGCCACGGACTCGCAATCACAGGAAGATTCGTGTCCATGTAGTAAGTGTTGCTGCCCGGCTGGCGCAGGAAGCTGATCTTGTTCGTGGTATTGCCTTCCACGAGGCCGAAGTTTTCGTTGATTGAACCGCCTTCGTTCGCGAGATCAATCAAGCCCGCGAGCGGGCGATGTTGCACCTGCCACTCGTTGCCCCAATCGCTGATGTTGTCCCAGTTGCGATACGTGCCGTCGGCCTGGCGGCGCAAGTGAAAATCCTGCACGGTCAAACCGGGATACAGATTCGTCGGCGCGCTGCTGTTGTAGCCGGGAATATCAAAGCCGCGATGATTCATGATGTTGTCGAAATAGACGCGCAGCCCGAAGCGATGCGCCGTCTCCATCATCATGAGCAACTCCGCCTTCGTGCCGTACTTCGTGGGGATCGTGCCGCGCTGATTCTTGTCGCCGAGATCAAACGGATCAAACAAATCATAGCCGACGGAGAACACGCTCCCGGCTTTCGCAGGCGGCGGCAACCAGAGACTCGTGTAACCCGCCTCGGCGATCTCCGGCATCTTGGCGGTGAGTTCGCTCCAGTTCACATTAAACAACTGGAGCATTGCTTCACCGCGCGCATTGCCGGAGCACAGCAGCGCAATCACGAGCGGCAGTGCTTGCAACAGTCGGAACAGGGGGATCGCGGGAGAAGAAAAGTCTTTGGAACGCATCTGAATTGTCTTTATGTTTCTGCCACGAAGATACCCGCGAACGGATGAGAGGCAACCGCACAAACATGCTCGGTTTGCAGGCTGAAACGCGATTGCGTGGCGTAAATGCCCAACGCAAGATGGCAGCAGAATTATGATCACATCGCCGAAATCGTTCGCTCTCCTCTGCGCCGCGCTTGTCGCGACCCTGTTCGCCAGTCCGTTTTGCGTGCGCGCCGAACAGGATTATTCCAAACTCAATGCCCGCCCTGCCCCGCAATGGGCGCGCGACGGCGTTGTCTATGAAATCTTCACGCGGCAATTTTCCGCCAGCGGTGATTTCAACGGCATCACCGCCAAGTTGGACGAATTGAAAGACCTCGGCGCGACGGTGCTCTGGCTCATGCCGATTCATCCCAACGGCGAGAAACTCAAGAAAGGAACCTTTGGCAGCCCGTACGCCGTGCGTGATTTTTACGCGATTGATCCGAACCAGGGCACGACGAATGATTTCAAACGGCTCGTCGCCGAATCCCACAAGCGCGGCATGAAGGTCATTATTGATCTCGTGGCGAATCACACCGCGTGGGACAGCGTGATGATGGCGACGGCGGAATTTTACAAGCGCGATGCCAGCGGCAAGATCACGCCGCCCGTGCCGGAGTGGACGGACGTGGCCGGATTGAATTACGCCAACCCAAAGCTTCGCGAATACATGATCGCCATGCTCAAGTATTGGGTCACAGAGTTCGGCGTGGATGGTTTCCGCTGCGACGTGGCGGGCATGGTGCCGACGGATTTCTGGGAGCAGGCTCGCGTCGCATTGCACGCGGTGAAGCCGGACATCTTCATGCTCGCTGAGGGCAGCAAACCGGAGCTGCTCGTGAAAGCGTTCGATGCGGATTACGCGTGGCCACTGCACGCGACGTTGAACAAGGTGATGCTGGAAGGCCTGCCTGCCAGCGAGTTCAAACGCTCTTGGGAAGAGAGCGAGCGGCAATTTCCGAAAGGCTCGCTGCATCTCCGCATCTCGGACAATCACGATGAGGCGCGTGCCGTGGCGCGATTCGGCATTCGCGGCGCGCTCGCGGCTCAGGCGTTGATGCTGTCGCTGGATGGCATTCCGCTTTTCTACAACGGCATGGAAGTGGGCGACGCCGCGGAGTCCGGCGATCCCGCGTTGTTCGAGAAGCTGCCCGTGTTCTGGAAACCGAAGGAGCGCCCGCCGCTGCGCGACATCTATCGGCAGTGGATCAAACTGCGGAAGGACTACGCGCCATTCCGCAACGACCGCGTGATCTGGTTGCGCAATTCAAACGAGGCCGATCTCGTCACGATCATGCGGCTCGACGGCAAGGACGAGTTTGTGATCGTGGTGAATCTCTCAAGCCGTCCGCAGATCGGCTGGGTGGAAGTGATGAACGATTCGCAGTTCAAGCTCATCAAGTTTGCCGGAATGCCCGAAGCACCGGCGAATGGTTTCCCGATGTTCCGGCTGAACGGCTACGAGTGGCGCGTGTATCATCGCGTCGTTCCGAAATGATCCAGCTAAGGTTGTAACCAGAACGATCAGCGTTCTCGGACGGAGCGCGGCTGTGTCGAAGACCAGCCGCAGCTATTGGCAGCGAGAGACGTGGTTTCAATCTTTCGAGACCCTTTCCTTATCATGTGGCTGCGGCTGGTCGAGGACGACACAGCCATATCTCCGTGTCATCCGTGACCGCCCCCAGCCCTAACGAAGCGATGATCGGGATTGGGACTTCTTCCGCTCTACGGCAGTGACGGAAGATTCAGGGGTGAGGATCGCAGAGGTGCGCGCCGGAAGTGTGAGTGTGATGTGACCGTAGTTGACGGGGACGGGCTGATTGTCCGCGAGGCGATTGAAGAACTGTTGTTTTTCCAGCAGCGGGGCGTTCAGGACAAACGTTAGCGTCTGCGTCTGCGCGCTGTTATTGAACGCCACCACCACACCAGAATCTGCGGTGAGTCGGGCGAAGGCGCAGGTGTTGGTTTCGCTGTGAAGCTGGATGAGTTTGCCCTGACGCAAGGGTTCGAGTTCGCGACGGAGAGCGAGGATTTTTTTGACGTGCGAATGGACGCGATCTTCCTCAACGGTGCGCCCGGATTGTTCAAATGCGTTGCGCTTGTCTTCGCTCCAGCCACCGGGAAAATCATGGCGGTTATCAGGGTCGCCGCCGCCGCGCATGGCGATCTCGTCGCCGTAATAGATCATGGGCGTGCCGCGTGTGGTGAGCAGATAGGTGAAGGCGAGTTCGAGTCCCTCGATGGTCGCGCCGGGTTCGCTTATGAAGCGCGAGGTGTCGTGCAGGCCGAGGAAGGTGACAAGGTTGCGGGCGTCCACGTAATTGGTATCCGCTACCAGTGAGGCCGCGAGTTTTGTCATGGATTGGCGTTTGGCGAACACATCGCGCAAGGCGTAGTGCAGCGGAAAATCAAAGAGCGTTTCGATGCCGGAATCCACGCCGTCAAATTGTTTGCGCCCGCCCTGGAAGAACGCGACGAGCTTCGGGTCGCCATCGAACATCTCTCCGAGGATGGTGAGGTTCGGATGTTCCTTCTTCAATGCGCTCGTCCACTTCGCCCAATAACTGCGGGGGACGTAGGGGAGCGTGTCTTGTCGCACGGCGTCGAGTCCGGTCATGCCGATCCACCAGAGGGAATTCTGGATGAGGTAGGTGGCGGTTTCGGGATCGTTCTGATTGAGGTCGGGCAGGACGTTGATGAACCAACCTTCGAGTGTAGACTTGAGTTTGTCCTGCGGCGGATTGTTGGTGGCGATGGTCCACGTCTGCCAGGAATTTTCGAGATGGTTTTCCGCTGAGCCATTGAACCATGTGGATGTGGGAGGAGTCTTCACCCAGGGATGATACGGCCCGGTGTGATTGGCCACCTGATCTTGGATGACTTTGATTCCCTCAGACTGCGCGACGCGCACGAGTTCGCGGAGCTTGGTTATGTCGCCTAAGTGTTCTTCCACGCCGTAAAAATCCACCGCGCCATAGCCGTGATAATCCGTGGAGGCGACGCCGTTAGTGGAGCGTTGATTGTCGCGGGTGTATTTTTCGCGCGTGTTCGCGTGGTTCACATTGTCATACCACGGCGTGGGCCAGAGCGCGGTGACGCCGAGATCGCGCAGGTAGGGAAGGCGGTTGATCACACCTTGCAAATCGCCACCGTGATAATCGCGCGGCTTGGCGCGGTTCAACAAACCGGGTGAGGCATCAGGGTTGTCGTTGGCAAGATCACCGTTGGCGAAGCGGTCCGGCATGAGCAGATAAATCACATCGTCAGGGGAAAAACCTGCGAAGCGATTGTCTTTGGAGAGCGTGGGAAAAATGGTGAACGGCGCGGCGGCCTGGCCCTGTGGCGTGCTGATGTGAAGCGACAGGTTCGTGGGCGGCGCGTCCGGTGCGATGAACGCATCACAGAACGCATGAGTGCCTGCGGCGTTGACGGAGAGATTGGAGAGCGAGAGGCCAGCGGGTGAAACGATGGACGCGCCGCTGAGGTTTGTTCCCGTGATGAGCAGGCGGACGGGGTTGTGAGAATGATTCACCCACCAATTGGGCGGTTCGACGCGGGAGATTTCAGGACTGCCAGCATGACATGTCGCGATGAACAGAGTAATCGCGGCGAGGAAGGAGATGGATTTGAATAGAGTCATGGGCCGTGGCTGTTACTTCCTTGAGGCAGGTTGTCCAATCTGTTGTTCCTGAGTTTTCTCAACCTGCGAATTAAAACCCGGAGAAGAATGCGTTGCCAGAAATTCCGGCAAAAAAAATCGCGGGCGGGAGACGCCGGATGTTTCCGACACTCCCGCCCGCTTGTGAATCAAAGACCGATCAGGCCGACGCGATAGAAGCGCGTGGATACCGGCGTGACGCCAGTGTTGGTGAACGAGCTTGAGCTGGTGGTCGAACCGACTGTTCCGTTGGTGGACCAGGTGCCTGTGAGCGTATCAAGCGATTCGATGGCGTATTGGCCGCCAGTGGTGATGGCGCCACGCGCCGGGAACGACTGCCAGGTGATCTTCGCAGAATCCGCATCCAGCTTCTGGATGGAGGTCACGTTGAAGTTCGGGTTTTCGTCGTTGTAGTAGTAACGGTTCGTCTGTGCGAGCGAGCCGATGCCGAACGAGCGGTTACCGCCACTGTGGCTGATGGGCAATTCCCAGCCGCCATCGTGAGCAGCACCGTTTCCGGCGATGAAGAACTTGTAATCGCTGATGTTGCAACCATTCGTGGGATAATGCACGTAAGTCAGGGTGGTGCTGTAGATGTTGGTGTTCGCGCCGGATCCCGCAGCGAGTGTCAACGCGCTGTTGTTCCAGCCATTGAACGCACCCGGCATGGTCACGGTATGGGCGGCGTTCGGATCGAACTGGCCGAAGTTTCTGACCACGGACATGTCCACTTCAAACGTGATGCTCGCCGTCGGGTCGGAGAGTTTGCGATCGCTCCAATAGGCCAGCGGCGCGCTCATGTTCAGGTTGGTGATGGTGAGGGTGCGATTGCCGCCACACGCCAACACAGGGGTTTCGTAGCCGGGGAAGGGCGCGCCTTCAAATTTGTAGTTCACCGTCGAGCCGAGGTAATCAATCACATCTACCGTGTTGCTGAACAGGGTCGGTCCGACTTGGATCAAGTTGTAGCCTGCACTAACGGTGCCCCAGCCATTGAAACTGCCGCGCACATAGAGTGTGTCGGCATTGGTGTTGAATCCATTGCCGATGGCGTTGTCGAACTCCCAGATGGGAATCTCCATATTCACCATGAACTTGACGCGGTTCGTTGACGGGATTGGCGGAGTGACCAGCGTGTAAGTCTTCACGAGAGCACTAGAATAGAAGTCGCCCCAATTCCCCACGGTCTGTGCGGGATTGGCCAGCGCATCAATGGCTGGATCAGTGCCGCCGCCAGTGGTGTAGATGTCGAAGTCGAAGCTGTCGCCATAGGTCTTGTTGAGTGCCGAGATCGGCATTGTGATGGTGACGTTGCTGGTTGTCTTCGAGACCGTGGCACCGCCGATTCCGGTCCAGAACGCGCCATCATAGGCGGAGAGGCCTGCGCCCATGCCGCCATCTACCCAAGTGCCGATCCAATAATCCATACCGGCAGTCATGCTGATTTTGCGTCCCCAGCCGTTGCCGTTCGGGCCGAAATCACCTGTCGTGGCGTTGGTATCAATGCCGAGGCAGTATTTACCCCAGTTCACAGCCACGGGATCGCCTGCGAGGTTGATCTTGAAAATGAGGTTCGCGAAATCATTCGTCACCTCGCAGGACGTGATGTCCATGTGCGGGTTGCCGGTGAATTCATCGCCAGTGGTGTCAGCGTAGAAGGCCGCATGGCTGGTTGTGGTGAAGGCAAGCGCAGCGATTGCCGCGAGTGCCAGTAGTTTTTGTTTCATACTTGTTTTGGTTTGGTTGGGTTTCGACTCCCGTTTTCCGCAATGCACAACGTGGCTTGCGATCAAATGTGAGTTACTGCGGAGGACACTAACACCCGGCATCGAACCGTCCACCGCATCTTTGTGCGGGTTTTTGGAGAACTGAGAAACCGCCAGCCTTCGCTAATCGGGGGAAACGGGAACAAACCAACGTGTCAACGCACGGGTTCACCGCTTGGTGGCAAGGTCCGGCATTAGCGAAGATGAGCGAAGATTAGCGGTTAATTCCTGGTTGGACTTGCCGCTTCTGCTCCTGCTGCGCGCGGACTTGCCGGAGAAAATCCTTCGCCACCGTGTTGTTGGGTTCGATAACGAGAGTTTGCCTGAATTTCAGCATGGCGTCATCAAGTCGTCCCTGCCGCAAGTGCATCACGCCCAGATTTAAGATCGCCACGGCGTAGTTTGGTTTCGATTTTATTGCGGCTTCGTATTCACCAATCGCCTCGGCGGTTCTTCCGGCCATCGAGTATTGATCACCCAGCGCGGCGTGGGCTTCGGCGTAATTTGGATTGAGTCCGACAGCCTTGCGATAAAGCTCAATCGCCTCCGCGCTGCGACCTAGGCTGCCGCAGACTTTCGCGCGGAACGCCCACAACACAGGATCATCCGGGCGCATTGCGCTCGCTTTTTCAAACGCGGACAACGCGGACAACCAATCGCCTTTGGCACCGAGACATTGACCAAGTTCGTTCCAGCCTTCGGTGAGACTGGGACGCCGCGCGAGCGCCTTTCTCAGATTGGATTCGCCTTCCGTGAAGTTGCCCAGCTTTCCATGAATCGAGCCGATTTGAAACCACGGCAGAAAATCATGCGGCAACAATTCCCCCACTGTCTGCCAGAGTTTCATCGCGCCCGGAGCATCGCCGGATGCTTGCAGGAACGTGGCGTATTGTTCGATGACAAAATGATCTCCACGCCGCGCGGCGATGGCTTCCGCGAAAACCTCGCGCGCTTTCTTGACCGTGTCCTCGGTGGCGGCGGACAGCAGGAAGCGTTCGTAGGTGGAGATGCGTTGCAGGCGGTCGGCATTGTTGAATTGCATATTCAGCGGCGGGACGTTGAAGCGTTGTATCACCGATTGCAGGACGAGTTTGCGATTCCAATCGGTGAGGCCAAGTCGCCGTTCGCAGAAAAATTGGGTCGCCCACTCGTTCGTTGGTTTGTTGCCTGAATCCTTCGCAAGCATCGTCTCGACGGCTTGCGCCCACGCGAGTCCAAGACGGTAACCACCATCGAAGTTGAAGTGGACGTGTTCGTAAAACGATTCCTGTCCGCAAATTCCTGCCGCGAGATTGGTCGCCATCGCGACCGGTGCATCCACGAGAATCAATTTGTCACTGACGTGGCGTGCGGCGGCTTCGCGGATCAAGGTGTTCTCACGCGAGTCCGTTCGGAACGGCAGCGCGTCGGTGTCGCACGCCAGTTGGTAATGCTTTCGCGCGGCATCAAGTTGACCGGTTTGTTCAAGACACATTGCGCGGCGGTAATGCGCCTCGGCAAAACCACCGTCAATCTCCAATGCCTGACCCCACAAGTCCGCCGCGTTGGTCCAGCTTTTCATCTCATGCGCCTTCAATGCCTGCTGGTGGAGATCATCAAAACGCTTTTTGTTTTCAGGTGAGAGCATTTCATCCGGCAACGAAGCGAACGGCGGCGAGTCGCGCAGATTCACCGCCACGGTGTTAAGAATGATTCCTGCGGCGGAATCCAGACCGCAACGCAGCATCGCGTTTAGATTGGCGGCGTAGTTCTGATAGACGGCTTCGCGTTTCGGCGACTTTGGCGCGACACGTTGGTTCTGAAACATCGCCATGCCGCCCCATGAGGCGGATTTCGTTGAAGGCTTTTGAATCCTGCGCACGGTCTCCATTCCCAACTGCCCGATGCGCGTGCGTTGGATTGCAGTGAGGAGCCGGATGAATGGGCGCGGCGGGGCTTGTGTGCCGAGAATTGTCGCCGCGCCATAAGGTCCGACCATTTCGTTGTTGCCCATGTAGATGATCCAAAGATCGCCGTCGTGTTTCGCGCATTCGTTCGCGAGTGGAAGAAGAACGTGCGAGTTGATGGCGGTGAAGGCGACGTTGACGATCTCAAAATCTCGATCAGGAAAACGCTGTTGTAATAACACCTCCAGATAACGCGCCGGGCCGAACGCGGGTTCGGGATCACCCATCGCCGCCGATTCGCCCAGCACGAAGATGCGGATCGCGCCGGGAGGTTTTTCCGCGTGCATCCTCAGGGCGTTCGGTTGGCGCATCGTTTCCGGGGGAAAGAAGCGACGGCTGAAATCCTCGTTCTGGACGAAGAATGGTTTGCCTCCGATGTCGAGCTTTAGGAAAAAATCAGGATTGTAACCGTAGCCAGCGACACGCAGCACGAGTTCCATCGCGAGAAAGAAAACCGCTGGCACGAGCAGCATCGCCGCGAAACGGAACAGCCAGAGACGGCGGCGGCTCAACGGCCGGGTGGTTTTCCCTGCGTCGCTTTGTGGCGGGGCATCGTTTGATTCGCCGATCTTTGTCGTTGGTTTATTACTGGAGCGTTTCATCTCGTGCAGGCGCGTGGTTCGGATTGGTCGTGTTGCGGACAGTCTGTCGGAAGACATTCTAGTTCTGCCAGAACACTTTCATGCGGTTGGCAGGAGGCCAAACCGCATAAAGATGCGGCAACACCACACAAAGATGCGGTGTTATCAAAGGTTCGACGGTGTTAGCTTGAACTCATCAGCCACAGTTAAAGCGACTGAACAACCAATCCGATTGACCAACAAAAACCAACCTAGGTTAAAAATGAGCATGAACCGACAAAATGTCCGAAACCGAACCAGCCCGCGTCGTGGCTTCACTTTGATCGAGTTGCTTGTGGTTATCGCCATCATCGCAATTCT
>JANNAO010000496.1:0-3068 GCA_031384405.1 Verrucomicrobiota bacterium
GCAGCGGTTACGTCACCGGATTTTTCCGGGGCGATGTCGCCGCCGTGAAAGCCGCCACTGATGCCGGTGCCGCCGCCGCCGCGCAAGTCGGCACGGTCATCGCCGTCCAGGTGATCCCGCGTCCGCATGACGATCTGGGAATTTTGGGCAAGTGGTTGCAGTGAACAAAAAGTTAAATCGTTAAATGGTTAAATAAGTGACTGGGATTGCAAAGAACCAATTTAACTTGTTTAACCAATCACTGATTTAACCGAGCCATGAAAATTCTCATCGCCAACATCGGCAGCACCTCGCTCAAGTGGCGGTTGTTCGACTTCTCGAACAACGCCGAGCGCCTTTTGCACAAAGGCGGCTTCGAGCGCGTGGCTGATTATCCGAAGGCGATCGAGGATTGCCTCGCGCAACTCAAAGACGCCGGCGCGCTCGCCAACGAAAGCGAACTCGCGGCGGTCGGTTTCAAGACTGTCATCGCCAAGGATGTCACCGGTTGTGTACGACTCGACGACCGCGTGCTCGGCGCGATGGAGGCTTACAACGGTCTCGCGCCTGCGCACAATCCACCTTACATCACCGGCATCCGCCTGTTTGGGAAACGCATGCCCGGTGTGCCGTTGGTGGGATTGTTCGAGACCGCGTTCTATCAGTTCGCGCCTGAGGCGATGATGCGCTACGCGGTGCCGGAAACGTGGCGCGACATCGGCATCCGCCGCTGGGGTTTTCACGGCGCGAGCCACAAGTTCATCGCTGAACGCTCGGCGGAATTACTCGGTCGCAACGACGTCGCCGAACGCGTCCGCAACCTGTATGTGAATAGTGGGGCAGGCGTCTCGCCTGCCCAGTCCCCTACAGGCAAGATGCCTGGCCCACTCCGCGTGATCTCCTGTCACCTCGGAGGTAGTTCGAGCGTGACGGGCATTTGCAACGGTGCGGCCATCGGCACGAGCATGGGCATGAGCCCGCAATCCGGTTTGCCGCAGAACAATCGCGTCGGCGATCTCGATGCCGAAGCAATTCCTTACGCGGTGAAAACACTCGGCATCAGCATCGAGGAAGCGCAACGCCAGCTCACGAAAGAATCTGGCCTCAAAGGAATCAGCGGCGTCTCGAATGACATCCGCGATGTGAGCACGGCGGCGGAGCAGGGGAACGCGAACGCGAAACTTGCACTGGATGTTTTCGTCGCCAGTGCGCGGCATTGGATCGGCAGTTACTTCTTTGAGATGGGCGGCGCGGACGCGATTGTGTTCACCGCTGGCATTGGCGAGAACCGTGGCGAACTACGCGCGGCGATTTGCGCGAACCTCGGCGGCCTCGGTATCGAATTGGATTCCGCCATCAACGCCAGCACCCGCGCCACGGAAACTGTCATCAGCAAATCGGATTCTCGCGTGAAAGTGCTGGTCATCCCGACGAACGAAGAACTCGTCGTCGCGCGCGAGACGAAAAGACTTTTGGAAAACAAACGCAATTAAATTTTTCACTTAACCATCAACCAAAAATAAAACTATGGCTCAAGCAATTGGAATGATCGAAACGCGCGGACTCGTCGCCCTCGTCGAGGGGACGGACGCCATGCTCAAGGCCGCGAACGTGGAACTCGTCGGCCCGATGACCCAGGTCGGTAACGCTCTCGTCACCGCAGTCGTCGTCGGCGACGTCGCCGCTGTCAAAGCCGCCACCGACGCTGGCGCGCAAGCCATCAAAGCCATCAAAGGCGAAGTGGTCAGCGTACACGTCATCGCCCGTCCGCACGCGGATGTGGAAGCGGTGTTGCCGAAAAAGAAATAACCGGAAGTCGGCGGCCAGAGGTCGGAAGTCGGCAATCGCGCCGTATTCCGTCTGGCCTCTGGCTTCTGAACTCTGACATCTGAATTATGTTTCTCGCCAAAGTCGAAGGCTCAGTGGTCGCGACCAAGAAGGACCCGGCCATGAGTGGGCGCAAGATGCTGTTGCTCCGCCCACAGCTCGTGGACGAAAAAGATCCCACGAAGTTCCGCCCCGGCGCGAACACCATCGTGGCCGTGGACTGCCTCGGCGCGGGCATCGGCGAGATGGTGCTGTTTTGCCAGGGCAGCAGCGCCCGGCTCGCGCCCGGCATGAAAGACGCGCCCGTGGACGCCGTCATCATCGGCATCGTGGATGTCGTGGATGTTCTGGGAAAACAAATCTACAGCGGGAAAGCCTGATCTCAAACTGTGAGCGAACTGCAACCAGAACGTCGGATTGCCTTGTTTCAGAAACAGGAAGTTCGACGCGTCATCCACAACAATGAGTGGTGGTTCGTCGTTGAAGATGTTGTGTTGGCGCTCACAGATTCGCGCGATCCAAAGCAATACATCCAGCGGATGAAGCTGCGTGACCCGGAGTTGGCCAAAGGGTACGTACAATTTGTACATACCCTTCCAGTGCCCACCGGTGGCGGTGTGCAGCCAATGCTTTGCTCTAATACCGAGGGGCTGTTCCGTATCATTCAGTCCATCCCCAGTTCGAAAGCCGAGCCGTTCAAGCGTTGGCTGGCGAAGGTTGGCTATGAACGAATTCAAGAAATCGAAGACCCCGAACTTGCCACCAAGCGCACCCGCGCACTCTACAAGGCGAAGGGCTATTCGGATGACTGGATCGAAAAGCGGATGCGTTCCATCGCAATTCGCGACGAGCTTACCGACGAGTGGAAGAAGCGCGGCGTGAAAGAGCAGCGTGAATACGCCATCCTCACGGCGGAAATTTCCCAAGCCACTTTTGGTCTGACCCCGACGCAGTACGCAGAGTTCAAGCGGCTCAAGCGCGAGAATCTCCGAGACCACATGAGCGATTTGGAACTCATCTTTTCCATGTTGGGTGAAGCCGCCACGACGGAAATCGCCCGCAACCGCGACACGCAAGGCTTCCCGCAAAACCAGCAAGCCGCGCGCTCCGGCGGCAAAGTGGCCGGCAACGCCCGCCGCGAACTGGAAAAGAAAAGCGGACGCAAAGTCGTCACGAAGGAAAACTATCTGGCGCTGGCGGCGAAGAAGGTGAAGTGAGTCCAAACCAAAAATTGACGCCAATACGGCGAGTTGACCCAAGGC
>JANNAO010000541.1:0-7559 GCA_031384405.1 Verrucomicrobiota bacterium
GAAATCGGCAGTCAGACACCAGCCGTCAGCCCGTTGCCGGTGAAGTTGCAGACCACGCAGGCGGGCCTGCCGCGCCATAGTCTGACGAAGGCGGGCGACACTTCGCTTTACAAGACGGCGGAGATTCAACCGCCAACCGAGGTGCCCGTGGACGAGCCGGATCGTTTCCTCCGGCTCACGGCAGAAAATCTCAATCGGCTTTTGGCGCTCGCGGGTGAATCGCTCGTGGAATCCCGCTGGTTGCGTCCGTTCTCCGAATCCATGCAGCGGTTCAAGCGGATGCAGATGGAGATTCAGGAGACAATGGAAGCGTTGCAGCAGCATTGTGCTAGCGAGAATGTTTCAGAACCCGCCAAGGAAAAATTCAATCATCTGTTCACGCAAGTAACCGAGACGCGGCATTACTTGAACGACCGGTTGCAGGAACTTGATCTCTACGACAGGCGCGCGTCGAGCCTCTCGAACCGACTTTATCTGGAAGTGCTTCGCACGCGGATGCGACCGTTCGGCGATGGCGCGCAACGTTTCCCCCGCATGGTGCGTGATCTGGGTCGTAGCTTGGGCAAGTCCGTGCGATTGGAGATCACAGGCGAGACGACGCAGGTGGATCGCGATATTCTTGAGCGGCTCGAAGCACCGTTGACGCATTTGATCCGTAACGCCGTAGATCACGGCGTTGAAATGGCAGACGAGCGCGTGCGGCAAGGCAAGCCCGCCGAGGCGGTCATCCGGCTGGAAGCGCGCCACACGGCGGGGATGTTGCAAGTGATCGTGGCGGATGACGGCACGGGATTGGACACGCAGCGCGTTCGCGATGTGATCGTGAACAGAAAACTCACGACGCCGGGCATTGCAGAAAAGATGACCGAGCCGGAGCTGTTGCAGTTTTTATTTCTGCCGGGCTTCACGTTGAAAGACACGGTCACGGAAATATCCGGGCGCGGTGTGGGCTTGGACATCGTGCAGAACATGGTCAAGAGCGTGCGTGGCAGCGTGCGTGTCTCGACGTTGCGCGGGCGCGGGATGCGTTTTCAACTGCAATTGCCGCTGACGCTTTCTGTGCTTCGCACGTTGCTCGTCGAGATCGGAGGTGAGCCGTATGCGTTCCCGCTGGCGCAGATCGGCCACACGCTCAAGCTGTCGCATGATCGTATCGAGACGCTCGAAGGGCGGCATCATTTCCGGCTGGGCGATCAACATGTAGGCTTGCTTGCCGCCAACCAATTGTTCGATTGTCCTGACATGCAATTGCCGGATGTGGAGTTGCCTGTGGTCGTCGTCGGAGAGCGGCATCAGCGATATGGATTGTTGGTGGATCGTTTTCTCGGGGAGCGGGAGTTGGTGGTGCAGCCGTTGGATCCGCGTTTTGGAAAGGTGAAGGACATCAGTGCGGCGGCGTTGATGGAGGATGGCGCGCCAGTGTTGATCGTGGACGTGGACGACATCATCCGTTCCATAGAGAAACTTGTCACATCAGGTGAGTTGAGGAACGTGACTCATGCGGCGTTGAATCCGTCGAGTTTCAAACGCAAACGCATTCTCGTGGTGGATGATTCGTTGACGGTGCGCGAACTCGAACGCAAGCTGCTGGACGGCGCGGGTTACGCGACAGATGTAGCGGTGGACGGCATGGATGGTTTGAATGCGGTTCGCAGTAACGAATACGATCTCGTCATCACGGATGTGGACATGCCCCGGCTCGACGGCATCGAACTCGCCACGCTGATCAAGAAAGATGCACACTTGAAGTCGTTGCCGGTGATGATCGTTTCCTACAAAGATCGCGAGGAAGATCGGAAGCGCGGGCTGGATGCGGGCGCGGATTATTATCTGACGAAGGGAAGTTTCCATGACGAGACGCTGTTGCAGGCGGTGGTGGACTTAATCGGGGAAGCGGATCAATGAAAACACAGTCTAAAGTCCAAAGTCTAAAGCCTAAAGTTGAAGCTGCCGCGTCCGCCGCTTCGGGGCTTTGGGCTTTAGACTTTAGACTTTAGACCTTGGACTCGGTCTTATGAGAATCGGCATTGCCAACGACGCCATCATCGCATCCGAAGTGTTGCGACGGGTGATCTTGCGCGCGGGTCTGCACGACGTGGTGTGGGTGGCGCATGATGGCGCGGATGCGGTGGCGCGTTGTGAGCGCGACAAGCCTGACCTGATACTGATGGACTTGTTCATGCCGATATTGGACGGGATTCAAGCCACCAAACAGATCATGGCCAAGACACCGTGCGCGATCATGATCGCCACGGCGAAAGTGGAGGATCATACGGGGAAAGTTTTTGAAGCGATGGGCGCGGGCGCGTTGGATGCGGTGAGCATCCCGGTGTTCACTGATTCGGAGAAGTTGGAAGACGCGCGCGAGTTGCTCGGCAAGATTGAGACGATCAACCGGCTTGTCGGTGCGCCGGCAGGAAACGGAAGACGGAAGCGAGAGGTCAAAGACCAGAAGTCTGCTTCCCGACTTGTGACCTCCGATTTCCGACCTCCGGCGTCAGTTCCTCGCGCGCAACATCTGGTTGTGATCGGGTCTTCGGCGGGCGGGCCTGCGGCATTGACGACCATTCTAGGTGCGTTGCCTGCGAATTTTCCTGCGGCGGTGGTGATCATCCAGCATGTGGATAAACAATTCGCGCACGGTCTGACGGCGTGGTTCACCGCGCACACAAAACTCCAGGTTCGCGTGGCGCAAGAGGGAGATCGCTTGGAGCCGGGCAATGTTTATCTGGCGGGGCAAGATCGCCATCTCGTGATGTTCAGCCCCACCCAACTGGGATATTCATCGGCGCCCATGGAGTCATCGTATTGTCCATCCGTGGATGTGTTTTTCCGAAGCGTGGCAAAGTTCTGGCCTGCGCCGAGTCACGGTTCGCAAAGCAAAGATCAGCGGTCGAATGAAAGTTGGCGTGGTAGGGCGGTGGGTGTTTTGCTGACGGGCATGGGACGCGACGGCGCGGCGGGATTAAAGGCATTGCGCGATGCGGGACATCACACCATCGCGCAAGACAAGGGCACGAGCGCGATCTACGGGATGCCGAAGGCCGCCGCCGAGTTGGACGCGGCGAAGGATATTCTGGCGTTGGACAAGATCGGGCCGAGGCTGGTGATATTGATCCAGTCTAAAGGTTGAAGCCATTCGGAAATAGAAACTGCGACAGAACGAATGAAAACCAGTATTGCGCCACCGTTCACCAACCCCAGCGGGGTTGAATCATCTAGCCCAGGGTTGCGAGGGACGAGCTACCCTGGGAAAAGACGTTGCGGCTCATCAACCCCGTTGGGGTTGAGGACGATTATTGTCAGTTACCTAGGGTAGCTCGTTCCTCGCAACCCTAGGCTGAATGATGGAATCCCTTTGGGATTCTCAGAATGAATTGCCGAATGGCTTTAGGCTTTAGACCCGGGGCGTGTGACGATAGATTGAAAATTATGGCTGAAGAAAGTTCTCAACTGATCAACAAAGTCATCACTGACGAGGTGAACGAACTGCCGCAACAGCCGCCGGAGTATCACGCGATGGTGTTGCTGGTGGACGATCAGGCGATGGTGTGTGAAGCCATCCGCCGCGCGTTGGCGAGCGAGCCGGACATTGATTTTCATTATTGTGCGGATGCGCGCGAGGCATTGAATATCGCCACGCAGATCAGGCCCACGGTGATTCTTCAAGATTTGGTGATGCCGGGCATTGACGGGTTGACGCTGGTGAATCAGTTCAGGACGAATCCTGCCACGCATGAGATTCCCATCATCGTCCTTTCGACGAATGAAAATCCGCAGGTGAAAGGGCAGGCGTTCTCGCTCGGCGCGAATGATTACGTGGTCAAGCTGCCGGATCGCATCGAACTCATCGCCCGCATCCGCTACCACACGCGGGCGTATCTGAACCAGTTGCAGCGCGATGCGGCGTATCGGGCGTTGCGCGAGAGTCAGCAGCAAGCGATCAATGTGAATTCGCAGCTCGTGGCGTTGAATCAAAAACTGGAGGAGGCCACGCTGGCCAAGTCAGCCTTCCTCGCGAACATGAGCCACGAGATCCGCACGCCGATGAATGGCGTGATCGGCATGATCTCATTGTTGTTCGATACCGAACTGACAGATGAACAGCGCGAGTATGTGGAGGGAGTTCGCGGCAGCGCGGACGCATTGCTGACGATCATCAACGACATTCTGGACTTCTCAAAGATCGAGGCGGGCAAATTGGAGTTGGAGCATCATCCGTTTGAGATTCACACCTGCATCGAGGAGGCGCTGGATTTGTTGGCGGTGAAGGCGACGGAGAAAAAACTCGATCTCGCCTACAACGTGGAGGATTCGATCCCCAAAATTCTCGTGAGCGATGTCACGCGGTTGCGACAGATCCTCGTCAACTTGATCGGCAATGCGGTGAAGTTCACGGCCACGGGTGAGGTGGTGGTGGAAGTTTCGCCCGCAGCGCATGGGCAACGGACATCGGCTGAGGATCACGAGACGGAAACCAGTTTCATGCGGCATCCAGAGCAGTGGTTGCTGCACTTCAGTGTGCGCGACACAGGCATCGGGATTCCGTTGGATAAACAGAATCGTTTGTTCAAATCGTTTCATCAGGTGGATTCATCCACGACGCGACACTTCGGCGGGACGGGGCTTGGTCTGGCGATCAGCAAGCGACTTGTGGAACTCATGGGCGGTCGCATCTGGGTGGATAGCGATGCGGGCAAAGGTTCAACGTTTCATTTCACGGTGTTGACGCGCGGCGCGGCGGCGGGTTCGCCTCCTGCATGGCAATCGCCTCAAGTACAACTCACTGGCAAACGTGCATTGATCGCCGGGGATAGCACGAGCAGTACGCGCATTCTGCGGCATCGGCTGGAACATTGGGGGATGACGGTGGAAGTCGCGCCCAAGAGTCGCGATGCGCTTGCAATCATCGAGAAGAGCAAGCCGTTTGATGTCGTCGTGCTGGATGCCCAAATGCCGGGCGGCGATGGCTTCGCGTTGGCTCACGACATCCGCAAACTCAGTAGTGGCGGAAGTGTTCCGCTTCTATTCCTCTCATCAACTCGTTTGCGGGCGGATGATTTCCGCGACGCAAAACTTGAGGCCACTCCGTTCGTTCATAAGCCGATCCGTCCGGCGCAATTGCTTGAATCATTGTGTCGTGCGCTGAGTGTGCAGGTGCAACGGGAAAAGAAATCCATGTTCACGCCGGGATTGGATTCAGATTTCGCGCGCAGGCTTCCGCTGCGTGTGTTGTTGGCGGACGATAATCCCATCAATCAAAAAGTGGGCGTGAGCGTGCTTCATAAACTGGGCTACCGCGCTGATCTGGCAGTGGACGGCAACGAGGTGATCAGGGCACTCGAACAAAAAACTTACGACATGTTGTTCCTCGATGTGCAGATGCCGGAGATGGACGGATTGGATTGCGCAAAACTTATTTGTCAGCGGTGGACGCGGGATCGTCGTCCCGTGATCATCGCAATGACGGGCAACGCGTTGATGGGGGATCGCGAGAAATGTCTGGCGGCAGGCATGGATGATTATATCTCAAAGCCAGTGCGCGTGGCGGATCTTCAAGCGGCGATCGAGCGTTGGGGGCCGACGAAAGTGGTGAAGCATGACACCGCGTTCTTCATGCGGAATCCCGGTGACATCTCGCCGGGATTGTTGGATGAAAGTGTGATCGCAGATTTACGCGAGATGCCGCCGACGAATGGCGTGAGCATGTTGAGCGAGTTGATTGATCTCTACATCGAGAGCGCGCCGCAACGGGTCACGATGATCGTGCAAGGTGCGGAGGACCCGAAGAAACTCGCGTTCCACGCGCACGCACTCAAGAGCATGAGCTTGAACATGGGTTGCAAACGCATCATCGAACTCGCGCAGAAGCTGGAGAATCTCGGCAACTCCGGCAAAGTCACTGGCGCGATGCAATACATCCAGGAACTTGAGTCAGCGTTCACGCAGACGAAAGTTCAGTTGCTGGTGTTGCGTGATAAGGAATCGCCTCCGACCGGTCCGCAGATTTAATTTGTGATGTAGCGATGTTGATCCTTCCGCCAAAACTTTCTCCCGGGGATACGTTGGGGATCATTGCTCCTGCCAGCGCGCCACCTGATCCGAAGGCCGTGGATCGTGCCGTGGACGTGTTGAAACATCTCGGCTTCCGCATCAAGCTCGCGCCCAACGTCCACAAACGTTACGGGTTTCTCGCGGGGACGGATCGCGAACGTGCATCTGATCTGATGCGGATGTTCTCGGAAAAGAAGGTGGACGCTGTTCTGTGCGTGCGCGGCGGCTACGGCACGGCGCGGTTGTTGCCGATGCTGGATTACAAGGTCATCGCAGCGAATCCTAAAATCTTCGTGGGCTTCAGTGACATCACGTCGTTGCATTGCGCGTTTCTGACGCGGGCGAAGTTGGTTTCGTTTCACGGGCCGATGCTGGTCTCGGATTTAGCCAACAATAAATTGCCGGAGTTCACGTTGAAAAGTTTTCTGGAGACGCTGTCGGGGCAGCGAGCTGCTTTGGGCGCGGGCTACAGCGGCACAACGGTGAAGGTGCTTCGGCGCGGTGTGGCGCGCGGGCGATTGGTGGGAGGAAATCTCGCGGTGCTTTGCACGCTGCTCGGCACGCCGTGGATGCCGACTCTCAAGGGTCGGATACTGTTCATCGAAGACATCGGCGAGTTGCCATATCGGTTTGATCGGATGCTGACGCAGTTGTTGAACTGTGGTTTGTTGCAACAAGTGGTGGGTGTGGCCATCGGCTTGAACGCAGATTGTGAAGACCCGAAGGCGAAGGCGACGACGGAGTATCGTCAGAGTTTGGAGGATGTGCTGCGCGAGAGATTGTTGCCGTTGAAGATTCCCGTGGTGATGGGGTTGCCGTTCGGTCATGTGCCGCACAACGGAACAGTGCCGGTGGGCATCAAGGCGGAGCTGGACGCGGATCGCGGGGAATTAAATTTCTTAGAGCAGTGCGTCAGTTGACCAAGATTTCAGAGAAGTGATGGCACAAAACAAAACCTCGTTTGTTCTGCTTTTATTTCCTCACTCCTGCCGTTCGGGTTTTGATCCGAGGCCAACTATTCCTTCGCCTTCGCAATCTTGTCCCGGACGAATACCGTGAACTCTTCTCGCGACATAGAGAGATATTGTTCCGGCGCAATGGCGTCGCCGAAGTGGACTTCTACTTTGCGCCAGCCTGCGAACGGATGAAACTTCCCGGTCTTGGTGGAGATCAACTGCATGTTTTCGATGAAGATGGGCACGATGGGCAGGCGCGCTTCCTGTGAGATGTAAAATATTCCGGGCTGGCAAGCGGCCACGTTCACGCCGTCGCCGCGCGTGCCTTCAGGGAACACGACGAGATGGAATTCTTTTCCCGCTCGACCGAACTCCTGAAGTTCGTTGATGCGATTCGGATTATTTTTTCCACGCTCCAACAGAAAACCAATCTTGCTGCTGAGAAGTTTTTTCAGCCATGACGTGTGCCAGACGGATTTGTCGCCCAACACGATGATGGGATAACAATTCGCTCGCCAGCAAAGTGCGCCGAGCAGGATGGTGTCGAGC